>DAIOVK010000492.1:0-2922 GCA_036759045.1 Kapaibacterium sp. (SeqCode)
GAACTTCAGAATCTGCACATAATACACCGTGAACGCTTTTATCGTAAAAAACCGGAACACCAATAAAAGAGCCAATTTCTGTGGGATTGTCGTAATATGGAATTAAATCGGTAACAGAAGGAAGATTTATTTCAGTAAGAATTTCCGGACTGCTTCCAATATAGATTTGACTTATTATATCCTGACCAATAGGAATTAATTTATCCTTTCTTATGTTCTCAGAATTATCACTCACAGAAGAAATAATTAGGAAATTATGATTAACCTGGTCAACTAAAAGGAATACAGCCGTTTTCGTATTTGTTACAGAGCGAATAATAGTAAGTATTCTATTAAGTAAAAATTGTAGAGCTTCTAAGGGCTCGTTGCCATAAATGCTGTCATCTTTGAATAACGAAGCCGGGACATCAATTTTGCTTTTTTTGTAGGGTGAACTTGCTTTTTCCTGCTTTTTTTCTTCAGTTTTTACTGGCTCTTCAGCCGGTATTGGCATTTCTTCGATTTTTGGCTGAGCAACTTGCTTCTGAACAATCGTTGTTTCTTCAACTTCAGTGATTTCCTGTTCAAAGAGATTTATATCTTTAGGCGGTTCTTCTTTTGCTTGGACTTTTTGTTCCTGAAGTATTTCAACGTCTTTAGCAACATTAGCAACAACTGGTTTAGGAACACTTTTAGAAATAATAGTAATCTCACCATCATCAAAGAAATCAGCTTCGTGAGTTTGGCTAACTTCATCTTTTATTTCTTCCTGTTTTATTTCAACTTCAATTTTCTCTTCTACTAATGGTTTTATACTTTCTTTAATTACAATATCATCATCAGGAATTATTTCATTTTCTTTTTCTAATCTGTCTTCAATATAATCTTTTGTATCGCCGAAAGAGTCAATATAGTCTTTATAAATTGTGCGGATTACCCCATCTTTTTTTACTTTGACAGTTTCAAAGTCGGGTGGCTGCTCTCCTGGTTTTGCTAAATCAATATAATTTTTTATGCGATTGGAAATATCAATAATAAAAAATATTATTCCCAAAACAGCAATAGAAGCGCCGATTAGCTTGACTTCAATTTCCGGTAGAACAATCAGAAAAAACAAGCCAAGCAAAATCACAACTGCAATAAAGACATCTCTTGGTGTCAGCAATTTCTTTAAATTATATTGAATCTTTTTCATTTGATTTTCTTTGATTTTTAAAACTTATATTGACCGAGAAGTTCCCAACTTGATTTAGATTTAATTATGTCATAAAAGAAATCACGAATATGAGTGCCATAAATAATAATATCGTAATCTGATGTTGCATATTTAATTGTCCCTCTTGGAGTTATATCAAGATTATAAACACTTGTTCCTTTGACAGAATCAATATTTGCTAATTTGCTCAGTAATGGAAAGTAACTGCTATTTTTATTAAAAATATATTTATTAGCTTTGGAAGAAATGTTATAATTTCCATTAACGAAACCTAAGAATTTAACATCACAGGTATCGTATAAGTTTTTATAATCTGCTTGCATTTTGTATAAGGATTTCCATGTGCTATCTTTTGCAATTACGCTTGAGGGCAGTGAAATCTTATTTGGAAAAATAATTGAAATCAGACGCTCATCTGAAATTCCATCTTCCCAGTAAAATAATTCCAAAGAATCAATTTGACCTGTACCTTTTTTAAGATAATTTCTGTATTCAGTTAATCTTTCACCTTCAATTTTTATTGGCTCGCCATAAGGGGAAATGTATAGTTTGAAAGATTTGGAAAGCGGTACAGAAACTGTTTTAAAATCCGGGAAATTGAATGCTGACAAATCTTCACCCTGAGAGTTAAAAAAGATTTCGCTTTTCTTTTCTTTAAAAGAATAAATTAAGGAATCAATTGATACATCAAGAACAATAATTCCGTCGTCGCGCATTTGGTTGTTGTTATGTGTAAAAAAGTACTGAACGTTGCGTTCATAGCTGCGTCTTGAGCTATCGCTAAATGTTCGGAGAACTTCTGTTGTTTCTTCGTATTTGTATTTGTGAAGAATAGTTATTGGATATCTTAATGATATATTATATTTGGGAATATCATCGCCAACTTGAGCATATAAAGAATCGCTCAATCCAACTGATGCGATAAAACAAATTATAAAAAATACTCTGAATGAGCAAAAAGCGACCACGCTGCGAGCGTCATTCCGTCCCATATCTCCCTCTTTTTAATATGTGAAATAATATCTGTTTTTGATAATTGAAGAAATTCAAATTCCTCACTGTCTTCTGGGGCAGCTCCAAGATAATTTAAATCCTTCATTAAAAATACTTTACAAATTTCGTTTGTTACTCCATTGAATGGATTAAATTCACCAATCTCAATAATTTGTTTAGCATCGTAGCCCGTTTCCTCAAGTAATTCATTTTTTGCATTTTGCAGAAAATCAAGTCCCTCGCGAACTCCTCCACCGGGAAATTCGATGCTAATTTTCTGATTTAAGTATCGGTATTGACGAACTAACAGGTATAAATCTTGTTTTATTTCCGGAATAATCATAGTCGAGCCACGGGAATCAACATAATGATAAGTTCCAGTATTTCCATTTGGTTGCTTATATTCGTCTATGTTATACTGCCAATATGGATTTTTTATTTCAGTTTTCGAATTAATCTGTACTAACTTCTTTAACATTTAAGATTTTGGTTTTCAATGAAAATAATATATAAACTTTGGTTTTAATATAAACTTTCGCAAAGCTTCGTGAAACTCGTGCGAAAGTATTTTGGATAGATGTCCTACATCTCGAAAATGTTAGACATCTTTGTAATGCTGTCATTCTGAACCCCCTGATAAAGAAAGACCTTGATTGAAATGGAGATGACGTCTTTTTCCCAAAACTAATGAAACACAGAACAGCACTAAGAAATCCCCCCTACCCCCCTTTTTC
>DAIOVK010000493.1:0-2533 GCA_036759045.1 Kapaibacterium sp. (SeqCode)
GCTTCTTAAATGTTTTAAAGATTCTCTTGTTAATCCATACTTTTCAGGTAATTGTTCGAATGCAAGCTGCTTTCCCCCTACAGAAAAAAGGACATCACCACTCTTTATTCCGGCTCTGTCAGTTGCTCCGTTTTCAACTACGAAATGGATAAAGATTCCATTATTTAGCTCCAATATTGATAATGTATTTAACTTTTTCTTTTCTATTTTGTAAACGCTAACTAAACTTTCAAATTTAATATTCTGTTCTTCTTTTTTTATGTGTCGAAATACTTTATAATTAAGTGCTTTTATTAAAATTGTATCGGAACTTTTATAATTTTTTATGCAAGAATCAATTGAATTTATTTTTTTACAATTCATATCTCCGATTGATAGGATAAAACTACCAGTTTTAAGCGTATCCTTAATAAAAATATGTTCATCTTTGCTTTTTATGTGCTTTAAACATTCAATTTCCTGTTGAACATACAATCGGGAAGGGAGAGGAGCAAAGCCAGTTCCACTAAAGACAGTGCTAATAGTAACATAAAAATTCATTAGTATTACCGGTAAGAAAATCAGTACCAGTAATACTAATAGAATTTGAAACCGGAGATTATTTTTTGATAAAAAATTCATTTATTTTATTTCGAGCAAGTTTGGTGAAACCATTTGAACATTTTCATATTTAGCATTTTGAATTAAATTCCAAATAAAAGCAACCTGCGGCTTCATCTCATTTGGTAAAACGCTGTAAATTTTCTTAAATTCAGATTGGTTCTGATTTAAAAGTTCAGAAATATTATTTTTTTGATATACAGCAAGTTCAGCGTCTTCATCTTCTTCATTCAGTCCCAAAAGTTTTAAAAGAGCGTTTAATCCTTCATCAGCACGGGGATAAGTTTGTAATTTTACTTTAGTATCCTGAGGAATGCCAAGGTCTTTTTTAACCAATGCAATCGTGGTTTGCAAACCACCAAGAGTATCTACCAAGCCGATTCTATAAGCATCTGTTCCAGACCAAACTCTACCTTTGGCGATAGCACGAACTTCGTCAAATGTCTTATTCCTTGATTTTGCAACTTTATCAATGAACCTGAAGTAAACTGCCTGCGATAAAGTGTGAAGTTTATCTTTTTGTCTTTGGGTATATGGAATATACATATTCAAATCCTGAGCTGAAGGTCCGGTTGAAATAGTATCAATAGTTATATATAATTTTTTTAGCAAACCATTTAAATTTGGAATCATTGAAATTACTCCGATTGAGCCGGTAAGGGTTGAGGGAGATGCAACAATTTTGTCGCAGGCAGAAGCGATGTAATATCCACCAGAGGCAGCTACAGAACTCATTGAGCAATAAATTGGCTTCTTTTCCTTTGCTTTAAGGATTGCTGAATAAATTTCATCTGAAACCAGAACAGAGCCACCCGGACTGTTTACTCTAATAATTACTGCAGAGACTTTTTTGTTATTTACTGCTTTCTTTAAATTAGAAATAAATGCTTCAGATGTAATATTTGTTTCACTTTCAAAAATATTTCCCGAAGGAGCAGTAATTGCGCCGCTTGCAAAGACGATTGCAATTTGATTGTCTCTATCAGTTTCTGTTCGTTCTTCTTTGGTTGGAACGCTGTTTACATAATTTGAAACACTAACTAATTTCAGTTTTTTCTCGTCAGTAGAATCGGCTGCTCCATAAATCTGTGCTTTAATCATATCTTTTAACGATACTTCATTAATAAGTGAATCAATAAATCCGAGAGCAAGCAAAGAATCAGGAGTATAAATCCCACGGTTCAGAGCTTGTTTAATCAAATCCGGAGACAGATTGCGGTTTTCTGCAACTATATTTACGAATTGTTCTAAACGTTGGTCAAGAATAACTTTTAATTGATATTTTGAAGAATCAGTAAATTTCTTATTAACATAAGATTCGCCAGCTGATTTGAAATCTTCGTGAAAATCGACAAGAAAATCAATTCCGATTTTATCGAAAAGTCCTTTCATAAACATAGAAGCAATAGCAAAGCCATTCATTTCAATTAATGCCTCATTGGACATATAGACTTTATCGGCAACTGATGCTCGCATATAATCAGATTCACTACCATAATCCATATAGGCATAAACGAATTTGCCAGACTGCTTGAAGTCCTTAATTGCCTCAATAAATTCCTCACTCATCGCCCAACCTACTACAGAAGAATTTGCTTTATAATAAATCCCCATAATTCTAGTATCATCTTTTGCCTTATGAATTGCAGTAATTACATCAAAAAGTGAATTTTTTTTGCCTTGGTCTAAAAAGTCAAAAGGTCCGGCAAATGAGTAATCAGGTAATTCTGTACCAAAATTAATGTAAAGAACTGAACTTTCTTTTACCTGGATTGGTTCTTTTTCAAACATTGAACCGACTGTTCCAATAATTATTCCAAAAATAATTAAAATTAATACTATAATAATTCCAATAATAAGAAGTGGCATCCACCAGCGTGATTTTCGTCTTTGTGGATAGTAATTCGGTGGATTCTGAGGATAATAACCCGGT
>DAIOVK010000493.1:2543-2921 GCA_036759045.1 Kapaibacterium sp. (SeqCode)
GGTGTAGGTGTTGACATATTGATTTCCTTTATTTTATTTAAAACTATCTATTTTTTATTATATTCTATTTTCTTTTGATTTAACAATTCGTTAAATGAATATCTTAAGCATTCTCCTCTCAGAAGGATTAGGGAAAATTCTGATATGTTCTTTAAATCACTTTTCTTATTCCCCTCTTGAGAGGGGCAGGGGTGTGTTCTTTTTTCCCTAACTAAAGAAGTACTTTCTAACTAAAGAGAAAACTTATTCTAATAATTATTTATCTCCTTAAAATTTCTTCAGATATAAAAAGTAAAAAAGAACACACCCCTTTGTCCACTCTCAAGCTAACGATTATACACATCTTTAAAACGTGCTGCTATTCTACTTATCCCGTTA
>DAIOVK010000494.1:0-2911 GCA_036759045.1 Kapaibacterium sp. (SeqCode)
ACTACCAGCATATCAATAAAATTTATAACACCATTGCCATCGCAATCGGCATAGGTATATTCTGGTATATCCCAAACTAAAGCACGCTGCGCTTTCCAAATGGTGCTTGCTGAATGTCTGATATAGCTGCGCGATTGTTTCGTTTTACTGCCATAGCCAAAATAATTACCAATTTGATAATAATCATTTTGGTCAACTACTCCATCGTTATTTGCATCGCCGGGCCAAACATCAACAAAACTGTGTATAGTATAGTCAACTTGTTTTGCATTGAGTTTGACAGTTACTTCTTCACTATTTACAATTTTTATACCTGCCTGTTTTTCAAAAGAAAAACTTATTGATTCTCCGTTTGTTGCATTTTGATTTACTACAAAATCCAAATGGATAATGCTACGTGGAGATGTTGAAGTATCCACATAATCCTGAAAAAAAACACCTACAAATATGCTACCAGTGTTTGCTGTTGAGTTTGTATCAGGATAAACTATTGTGGCAACACTATTGGGAAATGTTGGAATGTAGTTTGAAAACTTGAATTGGTTAATATTGGACAGTCGTAAACCGAATATAATCCTGTTGTAGTTTTTCACGCTATCAATAACAATATCAATACCGAACATTTGAGTAGCAGTTACAAAATTTGCTCTTCCTGTATCAATATCAGTCCGGACAATTGTTAATGTCTGTGAATTAGCAGAAAAAACTGCTATTAGTAGTGCTAATTGTATTAAAATATATTTTTTCATAATCATTGCTAATATATTACTAATAAAGTATATATTAGCAATGATTATGCCAATATCAGGATTCCTAACACCATATCATACATTAAGGAATTATACCAAACCGCTAACAATAATTGTAATATAAACTGTCATTCTGAAGCGAAGCGAAGAATCTCACAACTCCTTGCTACCACAGACTTTGAGATTTCTCACTTAGTTACCAATGACAAGTAAAGATGTCATCTATATTTAAATGAAGCATTTGCTTTATCAGTTAGTTAACGGTTCTGAATCTATAAACTAAGCTTTTTAAAGATTGATTCCGGGATTAATTTTAGAATGGTTAATATAAGCCACCAAAATTTAGGAAGATATGCAACATCTTTTTTATTCTCTATAGCATTATATATACCCTTAGCAATATCAGCTGGTTTTGCAAAGAGGAAATTTTTAGGAAGGTGTGCAGTCATTGGGGAATCGACCAGCCCCGGCTTAATTGTTAATATATGGACATTCGATTTTGCCAGACGATTACGCATCCCTTGCAAGAAAAGGGAAACAGTTCCTTTTGCAGAACCATAAAGATAATTGGATTGGCGACCTCTGTCTCCGGCAACTGAAGAAATTACAGCAATACAGCCATCTTTTTTTTCTTCAAAGTAATTTGCTAATATTGTGCAAAGTGAAATAATGCTCGTTGCATTAATAGTAAATTCTTTAAGTGCAAGATTTACATCTTTTTGGACAGCTTCCTGATTCGGTAAAGTGCCGTGGGCAATAAAAACTAAATCAAGACCGTTTAAAGAACTTATTGCTTTTTCAATTAGTTCATTATGCTTTGAAAAATCAGTTACATCAAAAAAAGATGTATGAATTTCAGTTTGGTTAAGAACTAACAAATCTTTTTTTACAATTTCCAAACCCAATTCATTAATATCAGCGAGAAAAAGGGAATTGCCATCTTTAACAAAGAGTTTCGCGGTTTCCTGAGCAATAGCTGAGCAAGCTCCAATAATAAGTATTTTTTTCATATTTTTTTTATAATTCAATTATTTGTTGTTGCTAGAATTTCAGGCATGATTGAGATTGCATAACCATAATCTAATAATGTATCAATTTCTAAGTTAGCAGCATAATGCCTTAGTTCGATTATTTCATCTTCATCCATATTAGCTATGACGTTAATCCAAATATGTTCTGGGTCATCTGGGCTTACCTGTAAATTCCTAAAAATAATTTCAGGATATTTTTCTTTAGCTTTATTAAATATATCATCAATCAGTTGTTGTTGTTTTAAATTCAGTTTCATTTTAATATCTCCGAAATAATTGTAAAATAAAATTCTTTAGCCAACTTGATTTGTGATAAAGCGGCTTTTCTTGAACAACCATCCTTATAATCTGCATCATTTCTTAAATTTTGCAAATCTGATAAATAGTTCTTGTATTTAGACGATAGAACCTTTCTTCTATTTATAAACATATCAGCAAAAAGAGCTTGAATTGTTCTATGGTCAATTGTAGGTTCTAAACCAATTGAGTGCAAAGCAGCAATAGCTATATGAAATGCTGAATAATAAGCTCTATTTACTGAAGCATTATATAATTCAGAATTAAATAATAATTCGGCTGCCTTAATATTCTCTTCTGCTCTATTTAAAAACATATCTTTCATATCTTGTACTTTATCTGTTAAAAATGCACTTAAACTATCAATTGTTTAAAAGAGTATATATTTTAAAAATTCTTTATCATCATATTTTATTTCTTTAAAAGAAGTTCAAAAATTGTCATTAAAATTGTAGCGAATAATTTCACATCTAATTGTATCACAAAATTTTTAAATGCTTCACTATGTTTAGAAAGATTTTGAAAATTAAATTATTATAACAAATTGAATTATTGATTTCAATATTCATACTCAACTAAATTTTCTTCAATTTTTCTAATAAAATCGGTAATGCAACTCCCGATGGAGCTTCTAATCTAAAATCAGCATATTTAGTAAGGGCTGTTTGATTTGGATTTACCTCAATAAGAACAGCCCCACATTGTTTTGCTTTTATGGGCAATGCAGCAGCTGGATAGACTTCTGCAGAAGTTCCTACGCTAAAGAACACTTCACAGGATTCTGCTGCATCTTCTGCAGAGCTTAATGCTTCTAATGGCAAGTTTTCACCAAAC
>DAIOVK010000495.1:0-2906 GCA_036759045.1 Kapaibacterium sp. (SeqCode)
GTAGTTTTAACGTGTCCTCTTTCAATTAACTTACGAATTATAAAAGGTTTGAAAAGCTCAACAGCCATATCTTTTGGTAAACCGCATTCGTGGAGGTTAAGTTCGGGACCTACAACAATTACTGACCTTCCGGAATAATCGACCCTTTTACCAAGTAAGTTCTGGCGGAAGCGACCTGTCTTTCCTTTTAAAGTATCAGAAAGTGATTTTAAAGCTCTTTGTGAATCACTTCTTAAAGCACGGCGGCTATTGTCAAACAACGCATCAACGCCTTCCTGAAGCATTCTTTTTTCATTACGTAAAATTACTTCAGGTGCTTTAATATCAATAAGTTTTTTTAAACGATTGTTTCTAATAATAACTCTGCGATAGAGGTCATTTAAATCAGAAGTAGCGAAACGTCCGCCTTCAAGAGGTACAAGTGGTCTAAGGTCTGGTGGAATAACCGGTATAACATCAAGCACCATCCACTGAGGTAAATTTTGGTAACCACTTTTTTCATTTTGCTTGAATGCACCTGTTATCCTAAGTCTCTTAAGTAATTCGAGCTTACGAACCTGTGAAGTTTCTACCTTTAATTGACTTTTTAGTTCTGAATATAACTGTTCGATGTCAATTCTTTTAAGCAGTTCTTTAATAGCTTCGCCACCAATTAAAGCAATAAATTTATTCGAGTCTTCATCATCTAATCTACGTTCTTCTTCTGGTAAGGAACCAAGAACTTTTAAATATTCTTCTTCTGAAAGTAAATCATTGGTACGTAGTCCGGTGCTTCCTGACTGCACAACGATATAAGATTCATAATAAACAATACGTTCAATATCTTTTGTTGGCATACCGAGAATAGCACCAATTTTTCCGGGTAAAGTTCGCATGAACCAAATATGCACTACAGGTACAGCAAGCATAATGTGCCCCATTCTTTCTCGCCTTACCGACTTTTGAGTAACTTCAACTCCGCATCTATCACAAACAATGCCTTTATATCTGATACGTTTATATTTTCCGCAAGCACATTCCCAATCTCTTATAGGGCCGAAAATTTTCTCACAGAACAATCCATCTTTTTCTGGCCGGAAAGAGCGATAATTAATTGTTTCCGGTTTAGTAACTTCTCCGTGAGAACGATTCAAAATTTCATCTGGTGAAGCAATTTTTATAGTAATTCTTGAATATCCCTTACGAGATTCTTGTTTTTTTTGCATTTAATTGCTCCTTAAACATTTAGTAATATTTTCATAATTTTTTGTAAAAAGCAACTTACTCTTTTATAATGATTTTGTAATTCTTCTTTATAAAACTAATCGCTTAACTAATTAGTTTTATGTTACTTAGAAAAAAGCTAAACTAATCTTTTTTTAAATCTAAGCATAAACCTTGCAATTCTCTTTCAAGAACGTTGAACGACTCTGGAATACTTGGAACAGGCATATTTTCACCCTTAACGATTGCTTCGTACATTTTTGCTCTGCCCTGAACGTCGTCAGATTTTAAAGTAATCATTTCCTGTAATGTGAATGCAGCACCATAAGCTTCAAGAGCCCAAACTTCCATTTCTCCAAGACGCTGCCCACCGAATTGTGCCTTTCCGCCAAGTGGTTGCTGAGTAATTAATGAGTATGGACCTATTGAGCGGGCATGTATTTTGTCTTCAACCAAGTGAGAAAGTTTAAGCATATAAATAACACCGACAGTTACCAAATTATCGAAAGGTACCCCGGTATGGCCATCAAATAAAATAGTTTTTCCGTTTTCAGGAAGTTTTGCCATTTCTAAATAATTACAGACATCATTCCAGTCTGCACCATCGAAAATTTGAGTAGCAAAATTCTTTTTCAAAACCATACCAGCCCAGCCAAGCGCTGTTTCATATAACTGTCCAAGGTTCATTCTTGATGGCACACCAAGTGGATTTAAAACTATATCAACTGGAGTACCGTCCGGAAGGAATGGCATATCTTCAACAGGTACTATTTTTGAAACAATACCTTTATTGCCGTGTCGTCCCGCCATCTTGTCGCCTACCTGAAGTTTTCTTTTCTTTGCAATATAAACCTTTGCCATTTGTAGAATACCAGGTTGAAGTTCATCGCCCGATACTATTTTATTTTTTTCAGTTTGGAATTCAGCAATAATATCATCTCTTTTCTTCTTGTAGTTCTTGGTCATTTTGACGAATAAGTCATTTTTTTCAGGTTCAGCAAGAACTTTTGAATCTGCAAGTAATAATTCCGGTTTTAGAGCTTTTTCTTCGTACTTTTTTATAACTTGTTCTGCAGTTACTTTAGAACCACTTCTAAAGACAGCAGTGCCAGTTTGCAAACTTAATCCGAGAATTTTTTGTCCATCAAGGAGTTTTGCCAATCTGGAAACATAATCAGCATCTAAATTGGTAATTGCTTCGTTTTCTAATCTTAACAATTGATTCTGACGTTTTTTCTCATCCTGTTTAGCATCTTTATCTGATGGTATAGCTTTTCGTGAAAAGATTTTTGTATTAATTACAACGCCTTTTAGTCCAGGAGTTGCTTTAAGAGAAACATCCTTGACGTCACCAGCTTTATCACCGAAAATTGCACGTAATAGTTTTTCTTCAGGTGTAGGGTCCGTTTCGCCTTTCGGGGTAATTTTTCCAATAAGAATATCGCCTTCAGATACTTTAGCACCCACACGAATAACACCGTTTTCGTCAAGTTCTTTTGTTGCGTCATCACTCACATTTGGTATTTCACGAGTAAATTCTTCTTCGCCTCTCTTTGTATCTCTTACCTGCAATGTAAATTCTTCAACGTGAATAGAAGTAAAGTAATCATAAGCAACAAGACGTTCTGAAATTATAATAGCGTCTTCAAAGTTATAACCTCTCCATGGCATAAATGCTACCATTACATTTTGTCCGAGGGCAA
>DAIOVK010000496.1:0-2898 GCA_036759045.1 Kapaibacterium sp. (SeqCode)
TTGACTTTCTATTTTTCATAAGTCCTTATGTCATCTCTATTTAAATAAATCACTTGCTTTATCTGGGGTGGCAGAATGACTTACTTTTTGCTATAATATACTCAATGTTCTTTACGAGCATAATCTCCTAACTCTTTTATTTTCGTTATGGGTTCAGTGTTCTGAAATTAATTTTTAAAAAAATTTTTTTTATTTAAATATTCTTTTTTAAATTGTATTTGGTAATTTTACCAAATAGGAAAATGAAATGAATGAAAAAATAATAGAATATTACAAATCTAAAGTTGAAATATTTAAAGCACTCTCCCACCCTTTTCGTTTGTTTATAATTGACGAAATCTCGAAAAAAGAATGCTGTGTAAACGAACTTGCTCAAATGATTGATGTTGATATTTCAACCGTTTCAAAACACCTTACAGTATTGAAAAATGCAGATATAGTATGCTGTAGAAAAGAAAGTAATAATATTTTTTATAAAATAAAGCTAAAGTGCGTTATGGATTTTTTCCAATGCTGCATTAGGGCAAATTGTGAAAGGACAAATAAATGAAAAGTTCTGATGAATTAAAAGAAATAGTAAAAGAAAAATATGGTGAAATAGCAAAAGCATCAGAGAAATGTGGCTGCGGTTGTTCACCCCAATTTAATAATACAACAAATTTCAGTATTGATTATTCTGATAAAGAAGGATATAATAAAGATGCTGATTTGGGACTTGGCTGCGGTATTCCAACAGATTTTGCTGATATTAAAAAAGGTGATTATGTGCTTGACCTCGGCTCAGGTGCTGGAAATGACTGCTTCGTTGCTCTTTCTTTAACCGGCGATGAAGGCAAAGTATATGGATTGGATTTTACTGACGAAATGATTAAGAAGGCAAATTTAAATAAAATTATTGTGGGTGCTTCAAATGTTGAATTTGTTAAAGGCGATATTGAAGATATGCCTTTCGAAAGTGATTTCTTTGATGTTGTAATCAGTAACTGCGTTTTAAACCTTGTTCCAAATAAAGAACTTGCTTTTTCAAATATTTACAGAGTCCTTAAGCCAAATGGGCATTTTTGCGTTTCTGATATTGTTTTAGAAGGTAAATTGCCTAAAGAAATTGAATCTGCTGCAGTTATGTATGCCGGTTGTGTGGCTGGTGCCTTGCAAAAGCAAGATTATTTAGATGCGATTACAAAAGCTGGTTTTAAAAACGTAGAAATTAAGAAAAATAGAAAAATTGAATTGCCTGACAGCAATCTCTTGGAATTGATGAGTAAAGAAGAATTAGAAAAATACAGAAATTCTGGAGTTGGTATTTATAGTATTACAGTTGTGGGTTATAGGTAGTTCAGCTTGTTCCCCTCTTGAGAGGAGCTAACGATTATACACAAATATTTTTTCTTAGAATTTTTAAGGAAAAGAGGGATAGTGTCTTTGAAATTTATTCCGTAGGAATTATATATTTGTAACAGGAATAACCTTTGACTGTGCTTATCCCGTAGGGATTATATATTAAAAAAAACACTTATATATTTAATTCCTATGGAATAAAAAGACACTAAAAAATACTTTGTTACAAATATCAAATCCCTAACGGGATAAGTAGAATAGCAGCACTTTTCAAAGATATGTATAATCGTTAGCTTGAGAGTGGAAAAAGAAAAGTGGATTAAATATGTACCTTCACTTTTTCATTTTTCAAAAGAGGAATTGCTTAAGGTAAGTAAGTAATACCAGTGCTTTCACAAATTGATAGTCAATTAACTCAGATTATGCAAAATGTTTATTGAAATAATTTTTTTGTGTTCTTTGTGAAATCCTTTGTGAACTTTGTGTTTAAAAGAAAATCACATAGAACACAGAAAAAGAATTATTAAATGAATTAAGAAACAACAAATTATTAGAATATTAATATAATGCAAAAACTAACAAAAAAACTTAGCTTCCTTGACAGATACCTAACTCTTTGGATTTTTCTGGCTATGCTGTTTGGTGTGTTATCAGGATATTTTTTCCCAAGCATTGTTGATTTTTGGAATATGTTTCAGTCCGGAACAACCAATATTCCTATTGCAATTGGATTGATTCTTATGATGTATCCGCCGCTTGCAAAAGTAAAATATGAAGAGTTAGGCGATGTATTTAAAAATTTTAAAATTTTAGGATTGTCCCTTGTTCAAAACTGGATTATAGGACCAATTTTAATGTTTTTACTTGCCATAATTTTTCTTCAGGATTATCCTGAATATATGGCTGGTTTGATAATGATTGGTCTTGCCCGCTGTATTGCAATGGTAATCGTTTGGAATGAACTTGCTCAAGGCGATACAGAATACGCAGCAGGACTTGTTGCTTTCAATTCAATTTTTCAAGTTTTATTCTTTTCGGTTTATGCATATATTTTTCTCACAGTTTTACCAAATTGGTTTGGTATACAATCTTTCAAAGTTGATATTACAATAGGTCAGATTGCAGAAAGCGTTTTTATATATCTTGGAATACCATTTCTTGCTGGAATGCTGACAAGATTTTTTCTTATAAAACTGAAAAACAAGGAATGGTATAGTAACAAATTTATACCAAGAATAAGTCCTATTACTTTAATAGCGCTGCTTTTTACAATATTTGTAATGTTTTCTTTAAAAGGAGAATACATTGTAAAAATTCCGCTTGATGTTGTAAGAATTGCAATTCCGCTTTTATTCTATTTTATTATTATGTTTTTCATTTCGTTCTATCTTGGAAAAAAATTAAAAGCAGATTACTCAAAAACTGCAACTCTTTCTTTTACAGCAGCAAGTAACAATTTTGAGCTGGCAATAGCTGTTGCAGTTGCTGTGTTTGGAATTAATTCCGGCGAAGCATTTGCAGCAGTAATTGGACCGCTGGTTGAAGTGCCTGTTCTAATTG
>DAIOVK010000497.1:0-2875 GCA_036759045.1 Kapaibacterium sp. (SeqCode)
TGATTAGTTGATTTTATTGGTCATTCTGGTGGAAACCAGAATGACTTTCTTTTACTCATAATAAATATAACTATAAATTAAAGTTACTGAGATAAAATGAAATTTTACAAATTTTTCAAAATTTTTATTTTCATTTTTTTATTATTATTTTTAAATTAAGCATTTTGTGAAATATCAGATACTTTCTTTTGTAGTTTAAAAAAGTTGTGATAAAGTAAAGTTAATCACTAATAATACAGGTAGTTATTCTTTATTATATGTTTTTTTATATGTAAATTTATGCTATAGTTGTAACGTGTGTATAAAAAATTTGAAAAAATATCTAAATTTCAAACTAATGTTCCCCAAATGAAAATAAAAGATATTATGAGCCTTGCTTCGTAAAGAATAATTTTAGATATCTATTCTCCATAATAAATTATGGTGTTACTCTAAATATAAGAATAACTCCCAAATTTATTTGGGAGTTATGTATTTTCTTTTTAATATTTTTTTTTAATTCAGAACTATATTTATTGGGAAGTGAATTTTTACTAACTCACCTTACGCAATTCCTCTGTTGAGAAATGAAAAAGTGTAGTATTGATACATTTTTTTAATCCACTTTTCTTATTCCCCTCTTGAGAGGGGCAGGGGTGTGTTCTTGGTTTTTCATACTTAATCAATTCTGTTCAAAACTGTGATTGTTGTGATTAGTACGGTTGTTATGATAATAAATTCATTTTAATCACATACATCATATTTTAAAGAATTACTTCTTGTTCCCAGATTCATTGTTGGAAAAAGGAAAAAGAACACACCCCCTCCCCTCTCAAGAGGGGAATGAGTAAGGTGAGTCACTAAAATTTCCGTAGTCCTGAAATTAATCATCTAAATCTTTTGTCTTAGGTTTTCTCTTGTTATAGTCTAATTCAGCTTTTCTAATTCTTACAGACATTGGAGTAATTTCGACTAATTCATCTTCGGCAATAAATTCAATGGTTTGGTCGAGTGAAAGCAGGCGGGGTGGACGCAAAACAACAGTTGCATCTGAATTAGAGGCACGCATATTTGTTAGCTTTTTTTCCTTTGTAATATTTACGTTCAAATCGTTTACTTTATTTCGTTCGCCAATCACCATACCGCCATACACATCAGTTCCAGTATTGATAAAAAGCTCGCCGCGGTCTTCCATAGCAAAAGCAGCATAAGCAGTTGCTCTGCCAGTTCTGTCTGCAACTAAGGCGCCTGTTGTTCTTTGAGATATATTTCCAGCCCAGGGTTCATAATCTGCAAATAAAGTATTCATAATGCCAGTGCCTTTTGTTTCAGTTAAGAACTGACTTCGGAAACCAATTAAACCGCGTGAAGGAATTTTAAATTCAATATCAACGCGCCCAGCACCAGTATTGAATAAATTAGTCATTATGCCTTTACGCACCGATAGCTTCTCTGTTACAATCCCTGTATAAGTTTCAGGAATATCAATAAATACAAATTCGAATGGCTCATTAACTTTACCATCAATTTCTTTCAAAATAACATTTGGCTTGGAAACAGCAAATTCAAAGCCTTCACGTCTCATAGTTTCAATTATAATAGCCATTTGCAATTCACCTCTGCCACAAACCTCAAAAGCATCAGTTCTTTCTGTTGGCTTAACGTCAATTGAAACGTTGCGTAATTTCTCTTTTTCCAATCGTTCTTTAAGATGACGGGAAGTAACATATTTTCCTTCTTTTCCTGCAAAAGGGCTGTCGTTAACATAGAAAATCATTGAGATAGTCGGTTCATCAACAGAAATTCTTGGAAGTGGCTTAGGATTTTCATTGTCAGAAATAGTATCACCAATAACAAAACTTTCCAGCCCGGCAACAGCGATTATATCACCTGCCTCTACTTTTTCCACCTGAGCCCTTACTAATCCAAAAAAAGTATAAATCGCAGAGAATTTGATATTATTACTAACATCGGTTTTACCGCAGAGTGAATATTGCTTATTCATTTCAATAGAACCGTTTGAAAGACGTCCAACAGCAATTTGCCCTACGTAATTGTTGTAATCCAAATTTGTAATTAAAAATTGAGTTACTTCATTTTCTTCGACTTCTGGTCCGGGGATTTCATTTAAAATTGTATCGAAAAGTGGGATTAGATTGTTGTTTGAATCGCCAAGCTCGTAGTGGGCAATTCCTAGCTTTGCATTTGTATAAATAATTTTAAATTCAATTTGCTCGTCATTTGCTCCTAAATCTATAAATAAATCATAGACATCGGAAACTACTTCGTCAATTCGGGAATCTGGACGGTCAATTTTATTTATAACTAAAATAATCGGAAGAGATTTTGCTAAAGCTTTCTTTAATACGAAACGTGTTTGTGGAAGAGGTCCTTCACTTGAATCGACAAGAAGCAAAACTCCGTCAACAAGATTCAAACTGCGTTCTACTTCACCACCGAAATCAGCGTGTCCAGGTGTATCAACAATATTTATTTTAACGTCTTTATAAAAAATTGAAGTATTCTTCGCCATTATAGTAATACCACGCTCTTTTTCAAGGTCCATAGTGTCCATTATTCTTTCATCAACCTGCTGATTATCTCTGAAAGTTCCGCTTTGCTTGAGCATTCCATCAACAAGTGTTGTTTTTCCGTGGTCAACGTGAGCAATGATGGCAATGTTTCTAAATGTATTTTTTCTCATTTATTTTGTATTTAGTGAAATATTTTAACTATAACTTTTAATAGACGAGTATAATTAATATATATTTTTAATTAAATTATATAATTGTTAATTGTAAGTGATAAATGATAAGTGATTAGTGATTAGTGGGAAAATAATAATTAATAATTAATAACTCACCTTACGCATTCCCCTCTTGAGAGGGGCAGGGGT
>DAIOVK010000498.1:0-2875 GCA_036759045.1 Kapaibacterium sp. (SeqCode)
ACAGCTATCAGCTAATTCCCCGGATAAACCAATACCGCCGGAGAATTCATATAAAGCCAGTAGCCCTGTCCTTGCTGCATATTGCCGAGTGTATTTAATCCATAAGCAGGATAATAAAGCTGTCCCTGATTATTCTTTACTAAGATAATTGAACTGCTTATTCCTTCTAATGCAGTATTAATTGCTAAAGGAGAATTTCTTAAATAAGAAACAAGATTCCAGCCGCTTACCAAATTTATTTCTGTTTCCGTAGGATTTACTGCTGTTCCGGTAATTTGCAAAGTAGCAGGGGCAGTTATGTAAACCATATAGCCGTGAGCAATGTTCCAATCTCCAATTTGATTAATATTTTGAGAAGGTTCGAAAATTTGCCCATCTGCATTTTTGACGATAACGAGTTCTTCCATTTCAGCAAAAATACTATCCATATTTGGCGCGTTTGGAAGGATGCTGCTTGAGATTGTGTTCCAGCCCTGATTTAAACTAATAATTATTTCATCTAAGGGATCTGATGATTCTTTTAAAGCAATAACTGAGTGCATACCCGCAGATACTGTTTTCCATGTATTATCATTTCCTACCTGAATTGGTGTTAAAACATCCCAACCCCAAGTCCACATAGTGCCATCTGTTTTAATTGCAACTGTGTTCCAATTACCACAAGTAACAGAAGCCCAATCATTTGAAGCCCCAACTTGTATTGAGTATTGCTGTTATTAGTTGTTCCATCGCCAAGTTGTCCGGATTCATTATTTCCCCAAGTCCATAAAGTTCCATCTGTTTTAATTGCTGCATTGTGATTGGCACCGACTGAAATTTTATCCCAATTTGTAGCAGTGCCAATTTGAAAAGGCGCTAAATATAGTTTAATATACCATATAGTTCCGTCATTTTTCAAACCAATTGCATAATAATCACCTGCTGCAACAGTTTTCCAGTTCGAGTCACTGCCAATTTGAGTAGGTGTCCATATTATTGTAGAATCCCATTGATCTTGTCCCCAAGCCCAAAGAGTTCCATTGGATTTAATTGCAAAAGAAGTGTACCAACCTGCATTAATTTCTGCCCAATCTGATTCCGTTCCAATTTGAACAGGGTTTTCTTCATATCCAAATTCAACTCCAAGACCAAGCTGTCCTTGATAATTATCTCCCCAAGCCCAAAGCGTTCCATTTTCTTTTAGTGCTAATGTGTGCATATAACCTTCTGCAGCTTTTGACCAATTATTATCTGTACCGACTTGAAAATCATCATCCGGATACCAAATTCTCCATAAAGTTCCATCTGTTTTTATTACGCTGGAAAACCACTCTTTATATGTAGATATGGAGCTCCAGTCTTTATCATTTCCATATTGGTTTAAAGTCGTATTCCATTGTTCCCAGCCCCATAACTCGTAACCTGTTGTTTCCTGAGTTTGTGTATATTTTGCAATATAGCCGTCAGATTGACCTAAATTTAGTAAAGATATATTATTATTAAATTCAAGAGTACTTCCATAATTTCCAGTAAGGTATATTTCATTTGAATTATTAACAGATAAATTCATATTAAAATTATAAATATTTCCAATTCCATTATAGTTTTCAGCCCATTGGCAAACGCCTGAAGTATTATATTTTGCTAAGAAACCAGCAATAGTAGTGCCGTTTCCTATTAATGTAATATCATTGTTAAAAATAAGATTAGTGCCACTCATTCCACTATACTGTCCACAAATATAAGGATTACCGGAAATATCGAAATTTACACTTGTTACTTGAGCTTGAGCCATTATACCAGTAATTCCTTCAGCCCATTGGCAAACGCCTGAATAATCGTATTTAGCAACAAAACCAAATCTTTGAGATGCCTCAATTATAACATTATTGTTAAACTGAATAGGTGAAAATGTTGAACCAGTAAAATATACTGAACCATTATTATCGGCTTTTAAACTCGTTACTTCTGTGTTGGTTTGGCTTGATGTCTTTTCAGCCATTGGCAAACGCCAGATGTATTATACTTAGCTAAAAAAAGATGAGTTGTGTATTGACCTTCTTTAGTTAGATTTATTCCATTATTAAAGTAAACAGTATCTGAACTATATGTACCCACAATATAAATGTTACCAGTATCATCAATCGTAACACTATTAGAATATTCATTATTAGTTCCAAAAATACTTGTAGCCCATTGACAAATTCCATTTGAATTATATTTGGATAAAAAAGCATCATGATAAAAACTATTTCCTATTCTGTTTAGTGAAATTCCGCTGTTAAAACTAACTATATCTGAATTAAAATTTCCTGTTATAAAAATATTACCATTATTGTCAACTGTAATACTTCGGGCTATATCATTTAAATTACCTGATGCTTTCTGTGCCCATTGACATTCTGCAAAAGAATTATATTTAGCAATAAAAATATCAACGGATGCACTATTTGTAAGTGTAATGTTGTTGTTAAAATTAATAGCTGTGGAATTAAAATATCCGGTTATATAAACGTTACCAGCTAAATCAACAAAAATTGATTGAGAGTAAATCGAACCAGTTCCGGAAATTAATTCAGCCCATGAACAATCACCTTCACTATCGTATTTGGCAATATAAGCATTATTAGAGCCGGTATTATTTAAAGTAATTCCATTATTGAATTCTAATATAGCAGAATTAAAATAACCTGTTACATATAAATTGCCGTCACCATCAAGGGTGCTACTTTGAATAAAATCATTGTTTGTTCCCCCAATTCTTTCTGCCCACTGGCAGGTTTGTGAAAATGCGCTTACAGAAAAACATAGCACAAAAGCTATGATAAGTGAAATAAGATTTTTTTTCATAAATGAGACCTTAAAATTTTGAAAAATATTTATTTTTAAATGTGTC
>DAIOVK010000499.1:0-2871 GCA_036759045.1 Kapaibacterium sp. (SeqCode)
GAGATAAAGACAAAGTACGCGCTACAACTTTTTGCTCCAGAAGTGCCTGAGCTTTGTTTAATAATTTTTCTAAATTATCATTTTGGATTATAAAAGAAAAATGATTGGAAAATAATGTTAGCAAATGAGTAAATAGTTCCTCCTGTATCTCGTTTCCTTTTTCTAAGCGTATTAAAACGATAGCAATTATAGAATTTGGAATTAAAAGCGGAATAATTATGTAATTTGTTGTTTCAAAATCTAAATGCTTAAGTTCATAATAAAGAATTCTGCGGGTATCTATTACTTCACCAACAACTCCAATATCGACTAAGCGATTAAAATCAGAAATAACGATTGATTTATCAATGAAAGGATATACAGCTCTGTAATCAAATTCAAAAGTTTCTTCATTCAAAATAAATAATGAGGCATATTTTGAATTTGGAACATTATAAAATACTTTTAATGCTTGATTTATTACTTCAAAAATATTAAAATGCAAAAAAATATGCTCAGTATATTCATTTATTAGGTTTAATAATTTGCTTGATTGATTTAGATTATCCATAAGAAAAACAAATTATCTTAATAGAAAAATATTAACAGATTGGTTATAATCGTTAATTATTTTATTATATAAATTAGAAAATAAGTTGTCTGGAAGAGCAAGTTTTTCCCAAATAAGCATATTTGGTTGATGAATCAGTCTATCACCGGGATATCCGAGTTCCAGCACTCGTGCAGTAATATTAGCGATATGAACCACAGCTGTTAGTTCATCAACTTTACCATCAATCAGACCTGAAGTATGATATTTTATAGCATTTCTAACGCTGTAAGGCAATTTCCATTTTTCTCCGATAAGGTCTCCTGCGGTAGTATGAGTAATTCCAAGAATGCGCGATTCGGCTTCTCTAATAGTAACATTATTGTCTATTGAGTAGTTTAATACATCTACATATTCGTTTTCCATATATCTGATGAAAAGAAGTTTTCCGATATCATGCAAAATACCGGCAAGGAAGTAATTGTCTAATTCACTTACTCCCATATAACTGCCAATTGCTCTTGTTATTACTCCAACAGCGATTGAATGTTTCCAAAATTCTACCGGATTAAACTGGTCAGAAATTTTGCTTTTTTTAAATAAGTCAATAATTTTCAGAGCAATTATTAGGTTTTTTATTTCTTCAAAACCAAGGAAAAAAATTGCCTGATTAATACTCTCTATTCTTGATATTAGTCCAAAAACGGGAGAATTAGCTACTCTTAGCACTTTCGAAGCAGCTGCCTGGTCAGTCATAATAACTGATGCAACTTCCTGTTGAGTAGAACGTGGATTTGCCATTACATCAGAAAGAGTGCTATATATCGTTGGAAGGGTAGGAAAGTCTGTTATTATTTGTAATATTTTATTTATTATATCCACTCAATTTCCCTTTTTCGATTATTGAATGTGCAATTTTTATTATTCCGATATTGATTAAATCCTTTTCAATTGCATTTCGTGGCTCCCAATTTATTCTCTCAATAAAACGATTCCGAGCTAATTTAATAATTTCCTCACTTATTTCTCCTGTTTGGTCACTATCTTTTCCTTTTATTACAACAACTTTAATATTCCATGTTTTAAGTATTCGTTTATGGCTTTCATACAATTCAGAACCAGCAGGGATTAGTATCTGTCCGAAACTACTTACTACCGGCTCAGCTAATATCATATTATCTTCAATATTTTCTATTTGTATTATTTCAGACATAATTAATCTATTTAGTTGTTAATACTTTTTTTAAAAAACCAAGGTGTTTGGAATGATTATAATTTATTTCTATTGGAGTAATTGAAACAAATCCATTTTTTATTGCATTATCGTCAGAATCTGAATCATTATCAAGATTTATATAATTACCATCAAACCAATAATAATCACGTCCAAATGGGTCAGTTCTTTTTTGATATGCATCAATCCATTTGGAATTGCTTAACTGTGTTATTTTTATACCCTTTATTTCATTTTCATTTAAACTTGGGATATTTACATTCAAAAGTAAATTCTTTGGTAGTTCTTCACTTAAAAGCATATTAACAATTTTATAAGCATAATTTGCAGCGGATTTAAAATCCTGCATATAACTAAATGAATTTAATGAAAAAGCTATTGACGGAATTCCCTGAATATTTCCTTCTATTGCTGCTGCAACAGTTCCAGAATATTTTACACTTATGGATGTGTTGGGTCCTAAGTTTATACCAGAGCAAATCAAATCTGGTTTCTCACTCATTAGCGCTGATACACCGAGCTTAACGCAATCAACTGGAGTTCCATTTACTGCGTAAGCCATTGTATCACCGTTAATGTTTAATTTATGGGGAACTAAAGGCAGTGCTATTGTCATCGCATGGCTTATGGCACTTTGCTGCCTGTCAGGTGCAATCACAAAAATATCTGCCAATCCTTTCAATGCTTTTACTAATTCTTTCAATCCAGGGGAGTCTATTCCATCGTCATTTGTTACTAATATTTTTAATTTTTTTCCCATCTATTTTATTATTTTTTTACTTTTTGTAAAATCTTTAATATTTCAAATATAAACAATATTTGCAAATTCTATGCCTAATATTTTTTTAAATTATTTTATACTTTAATGATTTGATTATTTAGATTATTTACTTTTGCAAAGTAACGACTCTTGATGTCTCATAGTTTCTTATTTTGCTGGCTTGTCATTCTGACGAATGTCAGAATGACTGTGTTATACCAAGTAGCTTTCATAATAATAATTAAAATGTCATTTCGAACCCCCTGATAAAGCAAGTACTTCATTTAAATGGCGATGACATAAGTTTACCCTGTCATTCCGAAATAGTGCTTTTCAGTCATACTATTA
>DAIOVK010000500.1:0-2864 GCA_036759045.1 Kapaibacterium sp. (SeqCode)
AAGTCATGCTATCAACTTGTTGATAGTATGACTGAAAAAAGATGTCATTGGCAACGAAGTGAGGAATCTCACAAGTCAATGATACAACCTGCCTTGAGATTCTTCAATACGTTCAGGATGACAAGATTTTATAGTAAGTTTTTCAAAGGGATATTACATTAGTTACCCCAAAATGATGTAGAACATTATTGATATTTTTTTGTCAAGATATCAATAAGTTAATAGCTTTAGATTACTCTCTACTTACTTTTTAAAGTAATTAGAACTTTAAAAAAGTCAAATAATTAAAATGATTCAGTAATATAAAAAAATTTGAACTTATGCACTACATAGAGGGAACAAGCAATTTTACAGTAGTACCATAGCTTTCCTGACTTTCAATGAAAATTGGTACATTCATTTCATCAACTAATTTTTTTACAATTGGCATACCTAAACCAACAGATTGCTCGTTGTTTGTAGGAGTGGGACTTAGTTGCGAATATTTATTGAAAATATTGTTTAAATCGCTTTCGCTCATTCCTACCCCCTGGTCTTTTATGATAACCCGAATATATTTTTTCTTATCATTAATTTCAGTTGTAGTAATTGAGATGCACTTATAAAAATTAGAATACTTTATGGAGTTTGAAATAATTTGTTTTAAAACAACCTCCATTTTTTCTTTTACGGCAAAGGCATGAGTAGTTTTGTTTAAGTCAGTTTCAAATTCTACAATTAATCTTTTTGCTTTAATATCAGATTCAAAATCTTTAATTACTTTCTCAATAAGCATATTAATATTAAACGATTCTGCAATAGAAAGGAAATTACCTTCTTCAAGATTATATAAATAGAGGAAATCATTAACAGTCGAAGAAACTGCATTAACTTCGTTATCAATTTGTTGGGTCAGCTGTCTTAAATCGTTAGAATTAACATTTTTAACATTAAAAGATTTGATTAGGTCATTATACCCTTTAATTGCATTTAACGGATTCATCAGATGATTTGAACTAATAGCAAAGAAACCGTTTCTTTCATTAATTAAATCTTTTAATTGCTCATTTTGCTTGAGAATAGTTTCTTTAGAGCGTTTCAAGTCGAGATGAGTTTTTATTCTGGCAAGCGTTTCCTGCTTATTGGCTGGCTTTACAATATAATCAACTGCACCCAATTCAAGACCTTTTACAATATTGTCAGTATTCTTCATTGATGTAAGAAAGATAATTGGAATTTCAGCGGTAATTTCATCTTTCTTAAGTTGAGTGCATACTTCAAAACCATCAATATTTGGCATAACCAAATCAAGCAAAATTAAATCCGGTATTACTTTTTTTGCTATATCAATACCTTTTTTCCCATCTACGGAAAGGGATATTTCATAACCGGCTTCAACTAAAATATTTCCAGCAACCTGCAGGTTGCTTTCTAAGTCATCAATAACTAATATTAAAGGTTTATCTCTCATAGTTCTATTTATTTTTAATGAATTCTTTTAATTGATTTATTAATATAGGAAAATATTCCAAATACTTGTTTAGCTGAATAATATCCATCATCTTAACCTTTTCCAGCATAATTTCAGCATATTTATTTACATTCATACAATTGTATTTTATCGAAATATTTTTTAAATTGCTTGCAAAAATTCCTATATCTCCCAGAATTTGTGTTTCAGATAATTCCATACACTCCGGTATATATTGTTCTTCTATTTCGTTGATTAAAAGAGATAGATTTTCTAAGTTGTTATCATTTATTAGTTCTTTATCAAGAGAAAACAATTCATTATGCAATTGTTCTGAAATAACATTAATATCTGTGGATTCTTCAAAAAAATCATTATTATTCTTTACCGCACCCAATTCAATTTTAAAACAGGTCCCTTCCCCTTCTTTACTTTCTACCCAAATTCTACCGTCTTGTTGTTCTATCATTTCCTTACAGATTAGCAATCCTAAGCCAGTTCCTTTTTCTTTATTTGTCCCTAAAGAAGTATATTTTCTATTTAGATTAAAAAGGTTTTCAACTACATTTGGGGGAATACCAATTCCATTGTCGCTAATATAAATTTCAATTCTGTTATCTTCAAGCGCCTGATGAGTGCTAACGCTTATTTCGCCACCAACGTTAGTGAATTTTATTGCATTTGAAATTAAATTACGTAAAACAGTATTAAGCATATTTTCATCTGCAAATACTGATATATTTTTTTGAACAGTATTATTAATAGAAATTCTTTTTGAAATAGCATTATTAATAAGTAGCTCAATATTAGCTTTAACAATTTTGAACAAAGGAATTTTTTCTTTATTTACAGTCATTTTCCCGCGGTTAGCTCGTGCCCATAATAAAAGATTTTCCAACAATTCAAACAAACTATGGCAGGTAGTATTTAGTAACTCCAAATTGCTTTTAAGTTCATTTTGCGAAAATTTATCAAAATAACAAATAAGATTGTCTGTAATTCCGAGTATTCCGCCGAAAGGACTACGCAGGTCGTGAGAAATAATTGATATGAACTTATCTTTTTCATCATTCATTTTCTTCAGCTTTTCTTCTGAAGTAATAAGATTATCATTTAGTTTCATCAAGCGGTTTGCGTCGTTAAATATTTTTTTACTTGAAAGCTTTAAATCTTCAATTAAATTTTCTTTTTCTCTTTCTAATTTAACACGTTCTGTAATATTTATAGCTATGGCTACAATTCCTTCAATATTTCCATTCAAATCTTTTATAGGGGAAAATACTGTTTCGAAAATATAATCCTGAATTTCTAAAATTGAACTCGTTGTAGTGCCACTTAATGCTTTCCTTATATCTTCCTGCACTTCCGGCTTGTCATCATAAATATCAAAAATTGAAATACCAACAATTTGATT
>DAIOVK010000501.1:0-2856 GCA_036759045.1 Kapaibacterium sp. (SeqCode)
GTTTCATTGGTTTTGCAAAAAAGATGTCATTGGCAACGAAGTGAGGAATCTCAAATGTAGTTTTAATACGGATTTATGAGATTTCTCGCTGCGCTTCGAAATGACACTTTAATTATATCTATGAATGCAACTTGGAATAGCACTGTCATTAGGAGGCGAATATAAACGAAGACGTTTACTTTTGGAGAAATGAACTTTTTAGTCATCTTACATCTTACAGATATCCGATGACTTCAGTCTACATGAAAAATCATTATAATTGTATGCCATACATATAGTTACATGCTAAAAATACCGAAGTGGTTCATTAGGAGCGCAGCGAAGAATCCAGATAATAGTGGTTCCAAAAATAATTTTCTCAATTCTTTACTTCATTACCAATGACCTCTTTACTAAGCAAATCTTGTATCTCATTTACCTGACAGCCGACTATCTTACTTTACAGGTGTTTCAATAATAATTTGAACAGTTCTTGAATAATTTCTGCCTTGGGGAGTATCATTTTCATATAACTGAACATCATTGCCAACACCTTTGATTGTTAAATTGTTAGCTGGAACACTTAAAATATTCTGCACTTCATAAGCACGCCTTTGGGAAAGGTCGCGATTATACTGGGCATCGCCAATTCTATCAGTATAACCTATAATAGTTACTTTAGAATTCGGCTTAATGTGTTCTTTTATTGTTTTCAAAGAAATTTGGTGTTGCTCTGTAATCTGAGATTTATCAAAATCAAAAATGATTAAAGAGTATTTTTCAATAATTTTATCAGCTAATAAATTTTCGCGTTTCTTTTTCAGAGTGATTTGTTCAATATTAATATTTGCTTCAGAAAAGGTTTTTGCCCCATAAGTATCTTTTCCTGTTAAAACAAAACTGATTGGAGTATCATATTTTGGCATTGGCTCTTGCTCCACTGTCCATTTGATATCTTTAGGAAGGTCAACTCCACTGTATTCCCTTAATTCACTATCTTCTTGTTTTACAGTAATTTCCCAAGATTTTAAATCTGCTGGATTACTAATCTGAGGCAATATTTCGATGACTGGTGGATTAGCTTGGGCAGTAACGCTTTTTAATGTAACTGGTTTAATAATATTATAGGAATCTGATGATATTTCTACTCTCTGGTTTTCCTTCTGTCCATCAAAAACGTTAGCCCGTGAAGGATTTGATGGCAGGTTTTGTGCATTAACTTTTATTCTTTTAGCATCAATTTTCCAGACATTAACAAAATAATCTTTTACTTGTTCAGCTCGTCCTCTGGAGAGTTCAGTGTTGTTTTCTTCAGGACCAGTATTGCTATTGCAACCGGTTAAAGTAATAACAGCATAAGGATTTTCTACAAGCCGTTTGCCGACAATATTTAAAAGGTCTTTGTAAATTTCTAAAGTATTCCACTTTAATTTTTGCTCTTTAAAGTTTTCTATTGAATTTTGATTTAAAAGATTCAGCTCAGTAATGTTTAGGTCTGGGCTGCTCGTTTTAAAGAAAATGTATGGCAGCAAAGGAAATGCTTCTTCTGTTTCAAATTCTTCAATTAGCATTCTGGGATTCTTTTCCCTTTTTCCATCTCTTGCAATTCCAAAGACTTCAATAGTAGATTCAAAAGAAGCTGGTTTAGCCATTTCTTTCCTGTAATGCTCTTTAATTGTTGTTCTTTCTAAAATGTGAGTATCAAAAGTAATAACTTCTTTTGTTTCTTTTGAATCGGCAAGAACTATTCTGTTTTCTTCCAATCCTAAAACGGGAACTTCTATTGTATCCCTTAAATATATTTCTTCATATTCAGTTTTTACCGAAGAAGATTCATAAATGGGGAATTTTAAAGTAGCACCAAATTCAAAAGTAGCAGCTTTCCAGTCCACAGAAGAAATGTTAAAGAAAGGAAGTTGATATCGGATTTGAGGCACCAATTTCATATCCTTATTTAAATTAAATTCGTATCCTACCCCAAAAGTTCCAAATAGCTGAAAATTCTTTACATCTGGAATGTCAGTATCAGAAAAAACGTTCCGACTTCTGCTATCTGAATCAATAAAAACGACATCATCGGGCGATACAATTTTTTCGTGCTGGTCAAATTTTGGCGATAACAAAATTCCGGCTTTTAATCCGACTAAACTTACAAATTGTGAAAAGAATTTAAATTGCACAGTTGGTTCTATTGAGATTAAGTTTAGTTTTGAAGATAAGAAATGCTCAACTTCTACGTTGTTTACTGGTTGATTTGTGGTCGGGTCTTTTGCAATTGAATTTCCAATGATTTCAGTTTTTTCTAAATCTGCACCGATTGAAGAGTATCCCAATCTTATTTCTAAATTTATATTTGGCTTAAGTTCTACATCGAATAATCCACCGAATGAGAATCCGCTACCATTACCATCTTTGAAGACAGGAGCGCAACAGGGAACGCCGGGTAAATTACTAAATGAGGCAGAATGAAAATTATAATTATATGCACCATATACTCCTAAATGAAATAATGGTAATCGGCTGCTGTCGGCAGACTGCAAATTAGTATTGAATGCTAATACCAATAATATCATTGTTTTTAAAAGTATGAACTTTTTCATAATTTTATTCTTTTGTTTTACATACTACAAATTAAAGAATTTTATTAACTTTTCACACTAAAATTAAAAATATTTTTTATCTCCTGAACCACGATTTTTTTGAAACTTAATTTATGGCATAAAATCCTTTGATAATGTTTGCTTGGCTTATTATTAATACTAAACCGACAACAAATAGTGCAAAATTAAATTGTCATTCCGAACCCCCTGATAAAGCAAGTGCTTTATTTAAATGGAGATGACATAAAGAAAAGTGTCATTCTGACGAATGTCAGAA
>DAIOVK010000502.1:0-2827 GCA_036759045.1 Kapaibacterium sp. (SeqCode)
CCCCCTGATAAAAGAAGACTTTTATTTTAAATGGAAATGACATCTTTAAAAGTGTCATTTGCAACCCCCTGATAAAGCAAGTGCTTTATTTATAGGCGAGTTCGGAATGAAACTATGATTATACACTCTTTGTTGTCGGTTTGGTATGAGATATAACGACGTCATTCTGAAAAAATATATTATAAATTTTGTTTGTTTATAAAAATTCTATACATTTTTTCTTAATTTTGTAAGATTTATAAATAAAATTTAAAATTCTGATGAAGAACACAAATACAAAGATATTAGCAAATTTGAATGAAAATCAAAAACTTGCAGTGCAAACAATTGAAGGTCCGGTGCTAATCGTTGCCGGTGCCGGAAGTGGAAAAACAAGAGTATTAACACATAGAATTGCATACTTAATAGAAAATGGTATTCCTCCATACAGCATTTTAGCACTTACTTTTACAAACAAGGCAGCAGGAGAAATGCGAGAGCGACTCGGCAGTTTAGTTCAGGAAGAATATTCATCTCAAATTTGGGCTGGCACATTCCATTCTCTTTTTGCCCGTATTCTGCGATACGAAGCAAATATTATCGGTTATTCAAGTTCATTTTCAATATATGATTCTGAAGACCAGCTTTCACTAATCAAAAAAATTCTGAACGACCAAAATATTTCAAATCAGCAAGTATCCGCTCAATCTGTTCGCTCCCAGATTACCTGGGCTAAAAATCATTTGATTACAACACATTCTTTTTATAAATCAGCAAACACTTCTCTTCAAAGAATTTGCTCAGATGTTTATTCAGAATACGAAAAACGGCTAATTGCTAATAACGCAATGGATTTTGACGATTTGCTCCTGAATATGATAAAGCTTCTGAAATCTTCAGACGAAATTTTAAAAAAGTATCAAAATCGTTTCCAATATATCTTAGTCGATGAATATCAGGATACTAACAAGCCACAGTTTGAAGTAATTAATATGCTGGCAAGTGCAAGCCGAAATATTTGCGTTGTCGGTGATGACGCTCAAAGTATTTACCGCTGGCGTGGTGCCGAAATCAAAAACATTTTAGAATTCCAAAAGATTTTTCAAGATACAAAAATCATTCGCTTAGAGCAAAACTATCGCTCAACCAAAACTATACTCGGGGCTGCAGATTCTTTGATAAAAAGGAACGTAAATCAAATACCCAAAACGCTTTGGACAGAAAATACTGAAGGCGATAAAATTAAAGTTCTCGAATGTTTAGACGATTTGACTGAAGCCGAAGCTGTGGTTTCTGAAATAAAAACTTTATTTAAAAATGATAATCTGAAGCCAAAAGACATTGCCATTTTATACAGAACAAATGCCCAATCTCTAACATTTGAAAATGCTTTGAGAAAGGAAAATATTCCATATATAATTGTTGGAGGCACTTCATTTTTCAAACGCAAGGAAATTAAAGATACCATTGCATATTTGCAGGCACTTGTCAATCCAAAAGATGAGCAGGCACTTCTCCGAATCGTAAACGAGCCACCACGCGGTTTGGGAAAAGTTTCAATTGACCACATAATTCATCATTCAAAAATAAACAGAATTGATTTGCTTTCTTCGTTTTTGAATGCTGAAAATATCGAAGATTTGAAGCCACAGGCAAAAAAATCAGCTGCATCTTTTGCCAGTTTAATTAGCAAATACCAGGGCTATCTTTCTGATGGCGAGCCGATGGAATTGATTAAAAACTATTTAGATGAAATCGGCTCAATTAAAATGTATGAGGACATTGGAACTGACGACGCTACTGACCGTGCTAACAACATTAAGCAACTGATGAACGATATTATACATTTCTTTGAGGAAAATCCTGAAGCATCCTTTACAGAATATTTGCAGCAAATCACACTTTTAAGTGATATTGACGAAGCGGAAATCACAAATAACCAAATCAAACTGATGACATTACACTCGGCAAAGGGATTGGAATTTCCCGCTGTTTTCGTTGTAGGTCTGGAAGATGGGCTTTTCCCACTTTCAAAAGCAAATTCCCATCCAGACGAAATAGAAGAGGAACGGCGTTTATGCTATGTTGGTATGACACGTGCTGAGCAAAAGTTGTTTTTAAGTTATGCCTGCCAAAGAATGATTTTCGGTAACCTTTCAATGCAGGTTCCTTCTAAATTCCTTAATGAAATTAGTTCTAAGTACCACTATTCTATTTCTTATAAAAGAAGAAACGGGGCTTTGAGCAGCAATGTTTCTGTGCATAGCAAACCAAAAACTTCTCAGAAGGAATCTACTCCAAAGTTTGTCGATGCAAAACCAACGAACAAAAACGATAATTTAAATGTTGGCGATACTGTTCGTCACACAATTTTTGGTAAGGGAAAAATCGAAAATATCAGTGGATTTGGCTCTACAAAACAAGCTATTGTAAGTTTTGAATTAGTAGGGAAAAAACAATTGATGCTCCAATTTGCTAAACTGCAAAAAGTGTAATAAAAATTTCCTTTTGCAGTCATACGAACAACAAATTGATAGAATGGCTTGGAAACAATTAAAAGTTACAAATTCTCCTTCCCAAGTGCAATATCCCTTTGAAAAACTTACTATAGAATCTTGTCATTCCTAACCCCAGTATTAAGTAAGACCTTTATTTGAATAGAAATGACATAATTTTACCTCTGTCATTCCGAAACGAAGTGAGGAATCTCACAAGTCTTTGATACCACATAGCTTGGGATTCTTCACTTCGTTCAGAATGACAGACAAACGTAAAGATGTCATTGGCAACCCAAGTATTAAGTAAGACCTTTATTTGAATAGAAATGACATAAGTAAAAGTGTCATTC
>DAIOVK010000503.1:0-2813 GCA_036759045.1 Kapaibacterium sp. (SeqCode)
TGATTTTTCTCATTCCAGAATTTAGGATTAATTTTAATTCCAGTATTTATTTGAATTTTATTATACTTAGCAATTCCACGAATGAAGCAGTAAATAGCTTTTTCGCCATTTTTATTGAATTTGCTATCGAGATAAAAGTTAATAGTCATAAAAAGTGTTGGAAAAGTGAAAAATATTTATTAATTTGTATTTATCAAAAAATACTGATAAATACTGAATACAAACTTAATATATATCCAACACAATTCCAACAAAAAACTTGATATAAGTTAGTTTATCTTAAACAAAATTAAACAACAGAAGAAAAATAAAAATTATAACTAATTAAAATAAAAGAACTAAAGAATATTAATGTTTAAATATGTTTAAAGTATTTCACTTCGTTTCGAAATGACAGCTTTTCTGAGTAAATTGTAAAATTATTCTTTGCGATGCAAACCTCCTAACCCCTTTATTTTCGATATGAGGACTGGATTTCGGAGTTTACCTCTTAGATTTCTTGCTTCTACGCTTGTCGTCAGTTTTAGAAAAATCCTTCTTGCTTCTACGCTTGTCATCAGTTTTAGAAAAATCTTTCTTGCTTCTGCGTTTATCATCAATGCTTGAAAAATCCTTCTTGTCTCTGCGTTTATCTTCTGTATTGAAAAAATCCTTCTTACCACTACGTTTATTGTCTGTATCGAATGAACTGTTTCTATTATTTCTTCTTTTCTCTGTCCTATCGTAATTATCTTCCTGTAAATCGTCAACTTTCACAATAATCTTTCTGCCGTCATAATCCAATCCGTTCATTTTGTTAATAATCTTATCGGTATTCTTATTGTCAATTCCAATAATTGAGTAATTTTTCATAATATCAATTTTACCAACTTTAAAACTAACTCCTCTATTATATTTATTTAAAATATCAATCAGGTTGTTTGGAAAAACTCCATCGGTTTTGCCAATATTAATGAAAATTTTTGTAAAATCGTTATCGAACTCTTTATTCCTATTATCTTTTTTAAAATCACTTCTCTTAGAATCAAAATCGTCTCTGTCGTTTCTTCTATCAGATTTCCTTGATTTTTGCGTTTCCTCATCGTTTAAATCTTTAGCATTTTTATAGTAATGCAAAAATCTGTTAAATTCAACAGATACAAAACGCTGAATAATGTCTTCTTTTTCTAACCAACTGAATTTTTTATAAATAAGTGGAAGATACGGCTCAATTTCGCTATGTTCGATTTCAATATGTTCAATTTTATCAATCAAATGGAAAAGCTGCTTTTCGCATACTTCTTTGCCATTTGGAACTTTTTCCCATACGAATTGCTTTCCAATCCTTTTTTCAATCATTTTAATGCGAAACTTTTCTTTCAAATTAATAATAGCAATGGAAATACCAGTTTTACCAGCACGTCCGGTTCTACCGCTGCGGTGATTATATATATCAAGTTCTTCGGGGAGTGAATAATTGATGATATGAGTTAAATCATCTACATCAAGTCCGCGGGCAGCAACGTCGGTTGCAACGAGCAAATTCAACTTTTTACTTCTGAATTTTGACATAACCGAATCCCGCTGGGCCTGTGATAAATCGCCGTGCAGTGGTTCAGCATTATATCCATCTGAAATTAAATTATCAGCAACTTCCTGAGTGTCTTTACGGGTTCTGCAAAATACAATTCCGTATATGTTCGGATAATAATCGGCTATTCGTTTAAGCGTCAAGTATTTATCTTTTTGATGAACGGTATAGCAGACGTGTTTTATGTTTTCAGCACCTGTATTTTTATGACCAATTGTTACTTCAACTGGTTTGTTCATATATTTCTGTGCTATTCTTGCTATTTCCGGTGGCATTGTTGCAGAAAAAAGCAAAGTATTATGTTCTTCCGGAATCTCACTTAAAATTTCCTCTATGCTTTCTTCAAAGCCCATATTCAGCATTTCGTCTGCTTCATCTAAAACTACTTTTTCCACGGTATCAAGTTTTAAAACACGGCGTTTAATCATATCTATTAATCTGCCCGGAGTAGCTACAACGATGTGGGCACCTTTTCTTAATGCTTTGATTTGAGTTTCAATGCTGGCGCCACCATAAACCGGAACGATTCTTAAATCATCAATGTACTTAGAATATTGGTTTAAATCATCTGCAATCTGAATACAAAGTTCTCGCGTTGGACTTAAGACTAATGACTGCACAACATTATTGGATAAATCTGTTTTTTGGATTATTGGCAAACCGTAAGCTGCTGTCTTACCAGTACCGGTTTGGGCTAATGCTATTATATCGGAATCTTCTTTGAGGAGATAGGGTATTACTTTTTCCTGGACTGGCATCATTTTTGTAAAACCAATTTCTTCAATTGCTCTGGTTAATTCGGGAGAAATTCCCGCTTCTTGAAATGTCATCAACTACTTTTTCTATAAATGTATAAAATACAATTACAAAATTAATAAATAATATATAAATAAATTGATTTATTTTAAATAGTTAGAAGAAAATCACTTATCAAACTTGAGATTTATTTAAATAGTGATGAAATAACGAAACACGTCATTCTGACGGATGTCAGAATCCATCTTAAAAATAGTTTTTATAGGACATTAAGTCATTAGTTATTGGTCATTAGTAGTTACGAAACCCCTTATAAAGCAAATGCTTTATTTAAATGGTGATGACATATCGTAGCTTAAGCTACAAACAAAAATACGAAAATGTAAAGATTTAACAAGTTACATATCTTGCGCATTCCCCTCTTGAGAGGGTCAGGGGTGTGTTCTTTTTCCTTTTTCAAGTTGTTATTTGGTTTGATTATGTAATC
>DAIOVK010000504.1:0-2811 GCA_036759045.1 Kapaibacterium sp. (SeqCode)
ACCATACAGGCGAGCCCGGCTCCCATAGCAGCAACTGCTGCTGAAACAGAACCACCGCCGGGAGCAGAAGTCCTTGCTGCAACTGATTTAATAAATGCACGTAAACTCATATCAGCAAGCGGCTCATTGCTTTCATTTTCAATCATATATTCAATTATTCTCTTCTTTGGGTCGAAATGAGCTATTGAATTAAGCCCAAGCTTATCAACAACTAATTTTATTTTCTGAGCTTCCTCAACAATTAAAAGATTTTCTTTTTCAATATAATACTCAGCAGCGATTAGCATAGCTTCAAGCGGAATAAGCCCAACGAGTTCAGAGCCGGCAACAGCTACATTAAGTTCCTTTGCCTGATTTTTGCACTCTTCATAAGCTACGTGAGGTGGAGTAACTTTATAATTTGTTAAATTTATTGAAATTTGTGCCATATTGTATTCATCAACGTACCAACCGATAGCTTTCGATTCCTTAAGCAAACCGGGTTCGTTTTCACTTCTTCCGGCTTCTCGGATATTGAGGGCAATGCGGTGTGCTTGCTCTTTAGTTCCAAGCACGTTTACGTTGTATGCAATAAGGAAAAATCTGGCACCAGTAACGGTTGCTCCCCATTCTGGAATGAATTCAGCCGGACCAAAGTCTGGTTTCCATTCTGGTTTAATGATTTTACTCGAAAGTCCTTCGTATTCGCCTTCGCGGATTTGAGGGAGTTTTTTTCTATAATCGGTTTGTGAAGCTTCTTCATATAAATAAAGTGGAATGCCGAGTTCCTCTGCTGCTCTTCTTCCAAATTCCTTAGAAATTTCAACGCATTCTTCCATAGTAACGTTTGAAACTGGAATGAATGGGCAAACGTCCATAGCACCCATTCGTGGATGCTCTCCAGTTTGACGACGCATATCAATGAGCCTTTTTGCAGTACGGGCGGAGTTCAATGCACCTTCAACAACAGCTTCGGGACTTCCAACAAAAGTATAAACAGTGCGGTTTGTGGATTTGCCGGGGTCAACATCTAAAAGCGTGCAGCCGGGAGTTTTTGCAATTGATTCTGCTATTGCATCAATAATTTCTTTATTTCTTCCTTCCGAGAAGTTCGGAACACATTCTACTAATTTTTTCATATTTACTTTCATTTTATAAAAATACAAAATTCCGAAATTTTTAAAAAATAAACAATTAAATTAAAACATATTTGTCAAGCAATAAAATTTTGGTAATTTAGTCAATTATTTTTTATCAAAATTTAAAAAAGAATATGTTCTTAACTTTGCTAAAATCGAAAATACATAGAGCTACCATAACAGAAGCTAACTTGGAATACGAAGGCAGCTTTACAATAGACGAAGATATAATGGACGAAGCAGGAATTTTACCTTACGAAAAAGTTGCTATAGTAAATATAAATAACGGAGAACGATTAGAAACCTACGTTATTCCGGGTGAGCGTGGTAAGCGAACTTTTTGTCTGAACGGTGCAGCAGCCCGAAAAGGCGCTCCCGGCGACAGAGTAATTATTATTAGTTATGCTCAGTTTACTCCCGACGAGGTAAAACAGCATAAGCCAGTTATTATACTTGTTGACAGGCATAATAACATTATAAAAAAAACAGATTGTATTGAACCAAACCAATTATTTGAAAATTAAAATTTATGTATTATTTACAAGAACCATTAGCTATTATTATTTTGGCAGCAGGCCAAGGCAAAAGAATGAACAATCCGGAACTGGCGAAAGTGATGGCTGAACTTGCCGGAAAACCACTAATTGATTACGTATTAGATGTAGTTGAACGGCTTGAACCAGACAAACTTTCTATTGTTGTAGGACATCAAAAACAAAGCGTTATTAATTTTATAATGTCTAAAAATCTTGAAGCAGAATTCGTTGAACAAAAAGAACGGCTCGGCACAGGCCACGCCTGTCTTCAAACTGAAGATGTATTCAATGATTACGATGGAAATGTTCTTATTCTTGCCGGCGATGTTCCATTAATTCAGGCAGACACCCTACTCCATTTTATTTCCAACCACTTCGAAAATTTATCAGATGTTTCTGTTCTTTCCACTCTTATTCCAAATCCAACCGGTTACGGCAGAATAATCAGAGATGAAAACTTTAATTTCATCGGGATTGTTGAAGAAAAAGATGCGAACGAAACACAAAAGCAAATACAAGAAATTAACAGCGGTGTTTTTTTACTTAATTCCAAGTTGCTTTTCAATTCTCTAAAAAAAGTGAAAAACAATAATGCCCAAAAGGAATACTACCTTACCGATATTATCGAAATTCTAAAAAATGAAGAAAAGAATGTCTTTGCTTTCCCAGATGCTGACTTCAAGGAAATTCAAGGAATTAACACAGTTGAAGACCTTGTAACTGCTGAAAGTTATTTTAAAGAATTGGGAATTGGGAATTAGGAATCGGGACTGGGGATTAGATACTGGGGACTGGTAAAGAAGTAATATCTAAAGTGTCATTGGTAACCCCAGATAAATGAAGACTTTTTTAAAATGGAGATGGCATAATTTAAACTGTCATTCTGAGGCGAATATAAATGAAGACTTTTACTTTTAGGAAAATGAACTTTTTAGTCATCCGATGACTTCCGCTTTCATATTTATCATTATAATTATATATAATACATATAGTTACGTTTTATAAAAACGAAAGTGGTTCATTCTGAGCGCAGCGAAGAATAACATCTTTACTGGTCATTCTGGCGTATGCCAGAATCCATCTTGGGAAAGCAAGTGAGCTAGCTCACTTGTTAGTTACATTTGGGCAAGCCCAAATGCTTCATTGAAATAGCTAAA
>DAIOVK010000505.1:0-2806 GCA_036759045.1 Kapaibacterium sp. (SeqCode)
TTTTTGTGTTCTTAGTGAAATACTTTGTGCCCTTTGTGTTAAAAGAAATAACCACAAAGAACACAATGATTTAACGAAGTACACAAAGATTTAAATTTAAAAATAATCAAGATTTTAAAATTGAGTAACCAATATGTAAGATGAGTTATTAGGTTATTGAGTTATTGGTTATTGAAAATAGTAGATCTTTAATCATTAAAACTTGCTGCTATTCTATTTATCCCGTTAAAGATTCGATATTTGTAACATTGCTTTTTTTGAGTTTTTTATTCCGTAGGAATTAAATATATAATTGCTTTTTTATATATAATCCCTACGGGATAAGCTCAGTCAAGGGTATTCCTTGTTACAAATATTAAATCCCTATCGGGATATTCTTTTCATTATTTACCATTAACCATAAACCATAAACTAATAACTCAATATGAAACTGCCGATAGCCGACAGCTGAAAGCCGATAGCTAAAAGCTAAAAAAAAATTCATTGAAATTTAAAAAAAATTGCATAATTTGTTTTTTTTAAATAATATATATAAGGAATTTTATGAAGAAATTTTTCTTATTTTTGATACTAACTGTATTTCTTTGTAATACAGAGAGCCGCTCTACAGAATTTGAATTTTGGTGGACCCCTGCAGATATTTCATCTAATGTTGGATTAGAAACAGATGGAGAATTTTTTTATTCATGCAAGTGGAATGACCCTACTTTTAGAAAAATGGATAAAAGTGGCAATACAGTTGAAACATTCACAATTACTGGTGTTACTAAAATGATGGATTTGGCTTATGATGGTCAATATTTTTACGGTGGTAATGCTACTAACGTAATCTATATTTTAGATTTTACAAACAAAACATTAGTTGGAACAATTGCTTCACCAAATCAAACTGTTAGAAATATATCTTATGTTCCTGAGGCAGATGGAGGCAGTGGTGCTTTCTGGGTAGGCAACTGGGATAATTATGGTTTTAGCTTAGTAAGTAGAAATGGTATTGAACTTGATAATATGAACTTCAATGGGAATCCAGACTTTCATGGTTCATTAGGAAGTGCTTACGACAATGTTAGCGCTGGCGGACCATATCTTTGGTTAAACCCTTCTGATGGCGAAGATGTTTTAAAATTATTTTGTATAAATTTAAATACAAAAAGTATAACAAAAAGAGAAATACCAGTTATCGCCGGTGGATATTATGGCGGTGGTTTATGTTTTACATCAACAGCATTTGAAGGAAAAAATATACTTGCCGGAAATGTTCAAACTCAAGTATTTTTCGGAATTGATATGAGTCAATTTGTTTTCGCAGAAACTGATGCTGAAATGAGTTCTACAACATTGAGAGAAAAAATGATGGTTGGCGAAACTACTATTAAAGGAACTATTATTAATGTAGGTTATCTAAATCCAATTACTTCTTTTGATGTATCATGGCAGGTTGATAACGGTGATATTCATACTGCATCAATAAATGCAAATATAGCTTTAAACGGTGAATACACTTTCACCCACCCAGATAAATGGAATGCTACAAGCGGAGTTCATAATGTAAAAGTATTCGTATCAAACGTAAATGGCGGTGCTGATGTAAATTACAAAAATGATACTCTTTCAAAGGAAGTAAATGTTTTGCAAAACGTAGCACCCAAAAAAGTATTATTTGAAGAATTCTCTACAACTGCTTGTGGATATTGTCCAGACGGTCATCTTGTTTTGCAGCAAATAATAGCTAAATATCCAAATTCTATCGTTCCACTTATTCATCATGCCGGCTTTGGAACAGATAAAATGACAATTCCAGAAAGTGAAACTTATGCCGGTGTTTATTCAGATGGTGCTCCAACTGCTGCTGCAGATAGAAAATTAATCAAATTATCAAGAGGTACTTGGGAAAAAGATGTTTTAACCTGTCTTGATGAACTTTCTCCAGTAAGTATTTCATTGAATAATTCATACAACAGTTCAATTAAAGAAGTTAGTGCAAATGTAACTGTAAAGTTTCTTGATGAAGTTGCAAATGCAGATTACAGAGTTAATTTGTTTTTAATCGAAAAAACTGTTATCGGTAGCGGCTCAGGATATGACCAAGCTAACTATTATAATACTACTTCAGGTCATCCTATGTATGGTAGAGGTAATCCTATTATTGGATATGAGCATAGACACGTAATCAGAAAAGTTGTTTCTGACCTTTGGGGAACCTCAGGCGTGATTCCAAATAATCCCGATGCCAATACAGATTATACAAAAAACTTCACTTTCCTATTAGATGACACTTGGAATCCAGACAGCTTAACTTTAGCTGCTTTCGTTTCTCTTTATACCAATGTTGAAACTGAACGTTATGTTTTAAATGCAAATGAAATTGATTTAGACCTTATTTCTTCTGTCGAAGATGAAAATGATGCAGAAATAAGCATTTACCCTGTTCCTGCAAATGATTTCATTATGATTCGAAATGCTGAAGGAAAGCAGATTTCCATTTATGATTTAATGGGACAAAAAGTAATGGACACAAGAATTACAAATAATGCTGAAAGAATTAACCTAAGCAATTTTGCAAAGGGTATGTATTCAATTAAAATTAATAATTCAAATACTGTTTCAGTAAAATCTTTTATTGTTGAATAAATAAATTTACTAAACTTTCATAAAGATTTTAAAACTAATAAAGTTTGATAACCCAAATGTCCTACATTTTCGAGATGTAGGACATTTTTTTTGCATATAAATCCTTTGCTAATATTTAATTGTTAGACCCCTCACTTCGTTACCAATGACATCTTTTTTACGAAAACGATGAAAA
>DAIOVK010000506.1:0-2804 GCA_036759045.1 Kapaibacterium sp. (SeqCode)
AAATACTTAAGACGTATATACCCTATTTTTATTTTTTTTTTTATGAATAATATAGGTTAGAACAATTTCAAAATCTCCTTCCAAATTACGATATTCAATTTCTTTAATAATAGTATTCATAAATGATTCTTTAACTACATTCCAATTAGTAACAAAATCGAACAAGTATCCTAAATCGTGAAGTTGCTTAATAATTTCGAGTTCTTTACCTGCACCATACCTTATACCAGTTGTATTTGGTGCAAATGCTGTTAGCTTATCTCCAATTATTGAATCAATACTTGGTAAATTTATAGAATAAAACGGCTCTGAAACATCCAACCACTTTGATTTTACGGGCAACTGAATAACTGCGTGATAGGAATTCTCCTCAAATAATACATCAAGTAAAATAAAAGAAGGTAAATTACTATAAATAGAGTTGAATTGAATTTTATAATGCGATTTAGGAATTTTCTCAAATTTAGATTTTCTGCTTTGTATGCTAAATGCTGTGAGAATTCCTTTTTGGCAAATGTTTTCAAGAGCCGAACCAATTTTTTCTTTTGATTCTAATGTTATTATATCAATATCAATCGAATATCTATTGAAGTCATCGAAATGCAGGATTAATGAAGTGCCTCCCTTGAAGATGAAGTCGAGTCCTTCGATTGCCAGTTGTTCAACTAAATACAAAGCATAGACCATTTTTTCAAGAATTGGTGGATTTATTGAATATTGCTTATCTGACTTAAATTTTTCAAGCCATTTCTTATCAAATGTTTCTTTATTTATCATTTACTGTTTCTCCAAACAATAAATCTTCACTTATTAACGAATGATGTCTAATATATCCAAGTAATTCTTTATATTTATTCCTTCTCTTTGCATAATTAAATAATATAGAAAAATTTACTTTGAAATCACTAATAGAATTAATAAAGATATTCTCAAGTTCCTTTCCCTGGTAAGCAAAAAATAAATTATGGTCGGAAAAAATATCAACGAGAATTTTTTCGAGTGTCGGGATTTTTACCCCGGAATATTCAAAATTTGGGGACCTTGATATTAAAGGTTTGATAATAATCGAATTTTTAATTTCAGTCAAATATATATCAATCACTTCTTTTTTGGGATTTAAATAAACATTCTCATATTTATTGTCTTTTAAAATGTAATAAATATTTTCAATAAATTCTTTCTCACACTCATAAATTACCATTGAAGAATTGGATTGATGTGTTGTAAACCTATTTAACCATATACTATCCCAGCTAACATATTGAATATCTTTAGTGCATTTTTGAATCGTATTAATTAATCTCTTAATTTTTTTTTCTATCGCTGGAAGATACTCTGGTTTAGTATTAATTGTATATATGTTTCTTTTTAAATCTTCAATAATCCCTTTTTTTCTCAGATTAGACAGCAACAAACGATAATATGAATCAGTCAAGTCATTTTTTGTATGCTTAAGAAAATCATATAGTTCCTTTTTTGTAAAAAAGGGTCTGTCTTTAAATTCTGTTATGAAATCAAATTCATTCAATTGTTGACTCTAATACTAAAAAAACTCAATTTCTACTATTGCAAAAATAATTAACAAAAGCCAAATATCCAAATATTTGGCTTTTGTTAAATAATTATTATTTGTTTTTTGCACCCAATAGATATATTCAACACCTGCACTATGCACTTCAACAAACAGAACATTTAGTAGGAAAATAAAAGGTAGCGTTTGGGGCTTTTCATAAAAAGTAGAGGATCTCTAAGGTGGAAGGGCGGTGAAGTATCTGAAATGGGATTGCACTTTTTTAAAAACATTGAAATCTTTATAATCTAACTAATATAACTATAGCTGATTAATTGTTGGAAATCTTCTAAAAATTTTAATATCTTCTAAATCTACAAATTGATTATTCCTAACAACAAAAGCACGGTAATCATTTGCTTTGATTGTTAATTCATTAATGTCATCTCCATATCGACAACCTGGACCAAAAATAAATAGGAAATTGTTCGATAATTCATTAATATTTTCAACTATATTTCGAATTTCCCTCTGAACATGCTCAATGGATTGATCTTTCATTCTATAAAATGATATAAGAACCTTAATTATATCTTTTGGAATTTTTCTTAATTGGTTCAGTTCATGACACCAAGTTAAATAATTATTTTCATGTTCGATTGCATATTCAATTAAAAAATCTCCATTCTTATCATTTTTACCAAATGAATAATCAATTCTGTGATGTTCAAATAGAATGTTGTTGTAAGAATATCCAAGTTTTTTTCCAATTAAACGCATAGTATCTTGAATTAACTGAGTAAATATTGGGTTGCTATCATAATAGTAAAGCCAATTACGTGATTCATTTTCACATTTCTGGGCTAGACAATTATAAAATTCTTCAGCAAAGTGTTTCCAAAAATGTTCAAGCTTCATCATTTCTCCAATAAATTGTTTAATATTAATTTTTAAGCAACACAATATTACTTCCTTAGCTTGTCAGTTCGCCTTTTTGGGTTTTGACTCTGAAGACATTGCGTCCTGACAGTTCGGTGAGTAGTGTTTCGTAAGTTGTTTTGGTTGTAGAGTTTTTGTAATTATTATTGTTCATATAGATTGCTGAATAAATGAAAGCTAACTTATCAAATATAGTAAAAAAAAATGTAATTGCAAAATATTATTTTGTTTATTGCTAAAAAGTTATGTTATACATAATAATATGAGAAACGGGGTGAAAAACAATAAGTAGAAAATCAATTTCCAGAGAAATTAAACAAGCATTTGACACTTTTTCATATTGCAAAACAAAAAC
>DAIOVK010000507.1:0-2780 GCA_036759045.1 Kapaibacterium sp. (SeqCode)
TACCCGAATCAAAATTTAGGAACATTAAATACAGTACTAAGTTCTGGAATAACATTACTAACAGGTGCAAGTAAATCAACATTTAGCGGATTAAGAATTTATGGTGATATTAATTTTTCTACTGGGCCACTTGATAGCATAATTATTGAAAAATGCTATTTGAATGATTTATATTTATCACAACCACATACAACATCTAGTAACCATATTATAAGAAATAATATTATAAGATTCATAGGTCGTGGAGGTTGGAATGATCATTTTTTAACAAATGTTTATGTTAGTAATAATATATTAGGGCAAATTGGAAATCTATATCAGCCAATTGTTTTTGAACATAATTTAATTGGCTATAATAACACTCAAAACGGTTGGGGCCTTATATTTAATGCTGTTACTTGTATATTTAATAATAATGTTTTCTTCAATAGTTGTTATAATTTTTTATCTTCAGATGTAATGAATAATTTTTTCTATAATAATATTTTTGCAGGTTATACACCAGATACTTTAAATAATTCTTTTGAAAATAACTTTTTTAATGTTGATTTAGATAGTATATTTATAAATTACTTATATGATTTTTGTAACGATAATCCTTATATTAATTATTCACAATTAAGTAATTATAGGTTACTACCAAATTGTGTAGGAAAAAATTCTGCAAACGATGGAACAGATATCGGTATATATGGCGGATTATATCCTTGGAATAATATACCAAGCGGACCATATACAAGAAGTTTTACAATATCACCAATTAATCCAGAAAATGGTTTAATCAATGTGAATGCAACAGCAATAGGAAGACCTTAGATAAAAAAATAAGGAAATAACAATGAAAAAAATGATTTTTATATATTTATTTTGTATTTCAACAGTATTCTCCCAAAATAATTCAAGTATTAATTTATACGAATACTGGTTCAATAATGATTATTCCTCTAAAAATGTCGTGTTTATAGATAACCCCGTTGATTCACTTTCAATTTCCTTTTCGGTTGAATCGTTTAGTTTATCTAATGGGTTAAATTCATTAAATTTACGTTTTAAAGATGAGAGCGGAAAATATTCTGCTGTTAATACAAGGTATTTTATTAAAGAACAAACTACAATTCCTCAGATTGTAGCTTATGAATACTGGGCAAATCATAACTTTGCAAACAGAACTATTGTTAATATAGCTCCATCTGATACAGCATCAGTTGTTTTTGAATTTAATGCGAATGATTTGCAGGTAGGTTTTAATTCAATAAATTTACGTTTTAAAGATGAAAGTGGAAAATATTCTGCTGTTAGTAAAAAACATTTTATTAAGTTACCGATTCCAGAACAAGATACAATAAAAAATGTAATTTCTTATGAATACTGGGCAAATCATAACTTTGCAAACAGAAATATAGTAAATATAGCTCCATCTGATACAGCATCAGTTGTTTTTGAATTCAATACAAACGATTTGCAGGCAGGTCTTAATGCTGTTAATCTGCGTTTTAAAGATGAAAGTGGAAAATATTCTGCTGTTAGTAAAAGGTATTTTATTAAGTTACCGATTCCAGAACAGGATACAATAAAAAATGTAATTTCTTATGAATACTGGGCAAATCATAATTTTGCAAATAGAACTATAGTTAATATAGCTCCATCTGATACAGCATCAGTTGTTTTTGAATTTAATACAAATGATTTGCAGGCAGGTCTTAATGCAGTTAATCTGCGTTTTAAAGATGAAAGCGGAAAGTATTCTACAGTTAATACAAAATACTTTATAAAATTTCAAACTGATCTTACAAAAATTATTGCTTATCGTTATTGGTTTAATAATGATTTTTCAAATTCAAATATTATTGAAATATCAGAGTCAGTAGATACTTTTAATTTGATTAGATTAATAGCTGTGCCAGAACTCGAAGGTGATTCAGTATTAATTTCATTACAATTTAAAGATGAAGCTGGAAACTGGTCAGTGCCAACATCAGATTTATTTGCTAATCCAAATATACTATATGACTTGGTAACACCTAATTTAGTTTCACCTTTAAACAATTCATTATATCCGGACACTTCACAAAAATTCATTTGGAATCAAGTAGTTGCAAGTGATTATTATTCTTTTGAAATTTCTACTGATTCGAACTTTGATAATTTAATTTTTAGTTCATCTCTACTTACTGATACTTTGTTACAGATAAGCAATCTCGAACTTTTTACAAAATATTATTGGCGAGTAAAAGCAGAGAATAATTATCAAACTACTAACTGGAGTGAAGTATGGAATTTTACTACGAAAAATATTTTAAATATTAATCTTAATTCTGGCTGGAACTTAATTTCAAGCAATGTAATGCCAGAAAATACAAATATTATTGAAATTTTTTCAGAAGTAAATAATTTAAAACTTGTAAAAAATCAAGCTGGCAAGATATATGACCCAGCTTTTGGGATTAACACTATCGGAAATTGGAATATCAACTTTGGCTATTGGGTATATATGACAGCCCCTTCAATTCTTCAAATTGCAGGTATAGAAGTCAACCCATTAGAAAACTCAATAAACTTAAATCAAGGTTGGAATCTTGTTTCCTACTTGAGAAACAGCGATTTGCTAACTTCAGATGCCCTACAAGGTATTACAGGGAGTATGCTTTTTGCAAAAGACAAAATGGGAAATATTTATCATCCGGGCTATGGCATAAACAATATTGGCAATATGCAAGTTGGTCAGGGATACTGGATTTATATGAATGCACCAGCAGTTCTTATTTATCCGGAAAATTAGC
>DAIOVK010000508.1:0-2779 GCA_036759045.1 Kapaibacterium sp. (SeqCode)
TAATCTGCAATCCAAATTGGAATTGGCTGCTTGGTTGCTGGATTAATTGCATAGCATCCAGTAAAAACGCCTGTTTTTTCCTTGCTTAACTCTGTTCTTTCCAAATCGCTTTTAAGTGCTGCGGTTTTAATGTATTCTTCAATAAGTGGTTTTTGCTCTGCTGTTGTAATTTTTTCAACGAGTATATGCTCGGGAGCAAGAACAAGATAAGTAGCACCACAAATCGTATCGGGACGGGTAGTAAAAACAGTGATTGCTTCTTCGTTGTTTTGAATGGGAAACTGAACATCAGCACCTTCGCTTCTGCCAATCCAATTTTTTTGCATTTCCTTAGTAGAATAGGGCCATTCAACGAGTTCCAAGTCGTCCAAGAGACGCTGGGCATATTTTGTGATTTTCAGCATCCATTGACGCATCGGCTTGCGTTCAACGGAATATCCTTTTTCGCGCCATTCGTCGCATTCTTCATTTGCAAGCACAGTTCCCAGTCCCTCGCACCAATTAACAGGTATCATAGCGATATAAGCCAATCTATGCTCATCTTTATATTTTTCTATTTCTATACTATCGGTTAAATCGGCTGGTATTGGAAGCTCGTCAATATGCCTTGCTCTGTTTTGCTCTTCATCGAACCATGAATTATAAATGAGCAAAAACATCCATTGAGTCCATTTATAGTAGTTTGGGTCAGTGGTGTTTACGGTTCTTGACCAATCGTAGCCAAGTCCAAGCATATTCAACTGGTATTTAAACACACCGACATTTATGCTAGTTGCTTCAATCGGATGAATGCCTTTGACCATACAGTAGCGTTCAGTAGGCAAGCCGAAAGCATCGAAGCCCATAGGATGCAAAACGTTGTAGCCGCTCATTTTCTTATAACGGGCGATGATGTCAGTTGCTGTATAGCCCTCTGGGTGTCCGATATGAAGCCCTGCACCGCTCGGGTAGGGGAACATATCAAGGATGTAATATTTCTTTTTTGAGTAATCGTCTTCGACTTTGTTTATATTGTTTTCTAACCAATACTTTTGCCATTTAATTTCAATTTCTTTAAAAGGATACGATGCCATATTTTTCTAACTTATTAATAAATATAAAATACAAAATTAATAAAAACTTAGCAGATTTGCTTAAAAGAATGTTGATATTCAAATTAATGATGAAAAATTGGGAAAATTTTATAAGTTTGTGGAATAAATTAAAAGATTTGAAATTATTAGATATCATTAAATAAAATTAACATCGAAAAAAACATTTTAACAAATTAAAAATATACAAATGAAAGAAATACTGACCATAGACAAATTAAAAGCTGAAGCTCAAACTTTTTGCATTGCTGAATCAAAAATAAAAAATAAATTTCTTTTTGGAGTAACTGACGGAAAAGCGGTTGGCACTCATATTGAACATAAATTTAAAGAGCATTTAAACTCGAAATATCAAACCACAATCGGCTCTTCTGCAAGTGGAATAGATTTGCCGTCTGAAGACATTTTGACCGACATAAAGGTTACTTCAATAAAGCAACCTCAATCATCTTGTCCTTTCAAATCTGCAAAACAAAAGATTTTTGGTCTTGGTTATAATCTACTTGTTTTTGTTTATGACAAAGCTGATGACCCAAAAACAAAAACTGCTACTCTTGATTTTGTGAGTTGTTCTTTTATCTCTAAAGAAAGGACAGCTGATTACACTACAACTTTTCGACTTCTTGAAATGATAAAAGATAATGCTAATTTTGAAGAAATTGTTGCTTATCTTAATGACAAAAATCTTCCTGCTGATGAAATTACTCTTAATCAGTTAGCTGAACAAATTCTGGAAGAACCGCCTACTCAGGGCTATCTGACAATATCAAATGCTTTACAATGGCGACTGCAATATCAGAGAATAGTAGCTCTCAATGAAAACGTTGAGGGAATTTCCAAACTAATTGATAAAGTAACTATTAAATGAAAATATTTGAAGCAAATATTTCTTTTCAAGTTAGCTCATTTTTAAGAAATATTTTAAATGAGATATCTTCTTTTGAAGTTGCAAATCAAAAATTGAATGATATCTGCGGTATAAAATCTTTTTTTGAAAACGATAATGATTTTCAAATACTTATTAATTCATTTAGTGAATCTAAATTAAAAGTAATTTCAGAACCAGACCGTTCTGAATATGGTGATTTTCAGACAAATATAGAATTTGCTAATAGAATTGCTAAACTTATATTAAAAAAAAATATTAATCCCAAAATTTTAATTGAACCAACTTGTGGCAAAGGCAACTTTATTTTAGCATCGCTTTCACATTTTACTACAATTAAAAAGGTATATGGAATAGAAATTTATAAACCTTACGTTTGGGAAACCAAATTTAATATTCTTGATTTTTTTCTTACAAACCCAAATATATCAAAACCAGAAATCTTTATTACTCACCAAAATGTTTTTGAATTTGATTTTAAAAGTATATCAAAGTTGTTTTCTCAAGAGGAAATCCTGATAATCGGAAACTTGCCCTGGGTAACTAATTCCAAATTAGGCATGCTTAATTCTTCTAATTTACCCAAAAAAACAAATATTAAAAATCAGAACGGTTTGGACGCAATAACTGGCAAAGGAAATTTTGACATTGCCGAATCTATTACTTTAACTCTCTTAGATAACTTTCAAAAGTGTTTCGGAAATTTGGCTCTTTTAGTAAAAAATATTGTAATCAAAAACATTGTGTTCGACCAAAAGAAAAAGAATTACAACATAAACACAATAGAAAAATACTGTATTGA
>DAIOVK010000509.1:0-2777 GCA_036759045.1 Kapaibacterium sp. (SeqCode)
CTTACGACCCATTAAGCAGTGAATCTTTTTATGCGATGCAAATTGGACCTAACGGAAAAATTTATGTAGCAGGTGATAGCAAAAATTACCTCGGCGTTGTTAGATACCCAAATTTGAAAGGAACTGCCTGCTATTATGAGTTCGCTGGTTTACCCTTAACCAAGGGTTTCTCTCAATTAGGGCTTCCTACTTTCGTTTCAAATTATTTTGCTGCTCCTGTTACTATTTCCGGTGCAAAGAATTGCATCTGTGAAGGTGAATCTATTACTTTCACTTTAAATAAAATTGCAAATTCTGAATACAAATGGGAAGCTCCCGGTGGTTTTACCTTAAATACTGAAGACACTACGATTACATTCAATGACCCATTGCCCGGAACCTATAAAGTAACGACCTACGTCTTTGGCTGCAAGACAACAATAGATACATTTGATTTAACAATTGTCCCCTATCCTGTAACTGATATTACTACCGACAGACCTCCTGTTATTTGCAAAGGAGAATGGATTACAATGACCACTCCTTACGATGAAAATTACGATTACGAATGGACTACCGTTTATGATAGAAAAAACTCAATAAGAGATAATCCTCCAGTTTCCAAATGGTATTATCTTACTGTTACAAATGAATGTGGCTGTGTTACCCGTGATTCTATTTTCATTGAAGTTCGTGAAAAACCATCAGTCGAAATTACATCAGAAGGAGATTTTCCGATATGCGAAGGAGACACAATTACTTTAATTGCAAATCCAAGTGAAACAGTAAGCTACCACTGGACGAGAGACGGCGAAGAAATTCCGGACAGCAGTAATCAACGTTATTATGCTACTCGCTCAGGTTTTTATCAGGTAGAAATTACAACGGAAGTCGGTTGTACTGCTAAAGATACAATAACATTAGTTTTCAAGGAAACCCCCAATGTTGTTATTACTTCTAATAAGGAATCATACTGCGATGGAGAAGTAGCAGAATTAAGCATTGTTCCCGATGTCGAATCAAATTCCTATCTTTGGTCAAATGGAGCTACTACTCCAACTATTCAGGCAACTGAGTCCGGAACTTATAGTGTAGTTGTAACAAATGAATCCCTATGCACCCAATATGTCGAAAAAACAATTACTTTTTATCCAAATCCAACAGCGGAAATTTTACCGGAAGGCGATACAATAGTTATTTGTAACGGAACAAGCGTTGAACTTACTGCTGATAAAAAGTTTTCAAGCTATCTTTGGTCAACTGGTGAAACAAGCGATACCATAACCGTAAATCAAGAAGGTGCTTACTCACTGTTTGCTACTGATTCCAATGGCTGCTCTGTTTCTGCAAATAAATATATTAAGTTCCGAAGTGCAAATTTCAGCAACATTACTTCACTTGTTTTTGATTCTGTATGTATTGCAGATAATAACGTTAAGCAATTTGAACTGAGAAATGCTACAAACAATGATTTTTCAATTGACACAATTTATCTTCGTGATAATAATGAAAATTTCAAAATACTTTCTAAGAAATCAAATATAGCATTAAGCCCAGACGAAGCATATACATTAGAAATTGAGTTTTCACCAAAAGAAATAAATGTATTTACTGATAGTGTGATTATTGAAGTAATAGACCCCTGCCCGGGCAGATTTGCTATGTCTCTAAAAGGCACAACCAAACCGACTTTCCTTGTGTGGTTACCCGATACTATTACTTTTATCGGAAATAATAATTTTTGCATTCCTTTAATGGCAAAAGCAGTTGCAAAAAACTCCAATATGGAAAGTTCAGATTATTCTATAGAAATATCTTTTAACAATAATGTTTTTATTCCTAAAGATTTAAATTATGAATACTCTGAAAATAAAATCAAAGTTACAATTCTGGTTAATGATGTAGTAATTAGTGCAGATGAGCAAACATTAGAAATGATTTGTGGAACTGTTATGCTGCCAGAGGCAATAAAATCGCAGGTAAATATTGAAGATTTCACTTCAGATAAATTTGATTTATGCTGGACTGGATTGGAAAGCACCCTTGAAGTTCAAAATATTTGCGTATTTCCTTTCCGTGGAGTAAAACTGCAATTAGCTTCAAGTATTCATGTGAATCCAAATCCAATTTATTCAAGTAATTCTAATAGTTTTTCTCTTACCTTAAATGCAGAAGAAGAAGGTACTTTTAAAATGGATATTTATTCTATAGAAGGAAAAAAATTATGGGAAAACAGCGTTTTGAATACTAAAAAGAGCAACCAATTCGTCTTCTATATTAATACTGATATTTTCAACAATGGATTATATCAAATTGTATTACAAACACCAAGTGGTGCGATTAATAATCCTTTAGTTATTATAAAATAAAGATTTAAGATTTATTATGAAACTTTTCATTAAAACTATAATATTTTTTACATTTTTAAGCTATTATCTGTCTTTTTCTCAACAGGGAACAAGTTCTACTCCTTTAGAATTACCAAATTTTATTATTGAAGGAAAAGAACAATTAAATGTCAGAGCCGGTATGAAGCAGCTCCCGGACAAGCCAATTTCTTTAACAAAAGAAGAGCTCGACTCAATTAATTCTTTAGAAAAGAAACCGTCTTTCCTTTTACCACTGAAGACTATTCCAAATAAAATTTTTGAAAAAACATTTTATAGCGGATTTTTGAAAGGAGAAATTGGTAGATATTTCACTCCACTGCTTGAAGCTGGCTATGAATTTAAAGTGAATAATTATAAATTATTTGTCAATGCTAATTTTGAAGCAAGCAACGGACACATAGAAAATTC
>DAIOVK010000510.1:0-2776 GCA_036759045.1 Kapaibacterium sp. (SeqCode)
CGGCAGTAGTCAAAATGCCTTTATTTTCTCGCAAAAACGCAAGAACTTCCTTTTCGTTAGCAAGATGGTCAATATTGGGACGTTGTGGACCAAATACGAAGTCATAAACAGATTGAACGAAGCGTTTTTTGGGTTCAAGACGGTCAGGTTCGCCACGCATCCTTTGATTATACGTTCTATATCTATAGCCGTGGCTGTCCATTGCGTAAATAATCGCAGCATCAGTAGCAGAGCGCATAAACAAATCTGCAAATAAATTACCTATATTTGGAAATTTTATATCTTTATTATCTCTGTTGCCCGAAGAGGCCGCAATCATAGCCGCAATCATAATGATAACATAGAGAATAAAATAAACGACAAGCATAATAGTAATCCATACTTTAAAGAATGCTTTGAAGCCACGCCAGAGCAAATCACCGACATCGCTCATTATTTCTTTAAAGGATTTTTTACCTCTTCTTTCGAGCTTTGAACCAAAATTATAGAGAACTTCACCTTTTTCAGTTACCTGCAATTTGCATTGATACGTTGAAATGAGTTCCCGCAGCCCTTCTTTAATATTGTCTAAAGAAAGACCTGTTGCAGTACTTGCATCGGAAACAGTGAATTTCCCTTTTGCTTTCTCTAATTGTGGTTCTATTCTCTTAATTATTTCCTGAATTGATAACTCTTTCATATTTTTTATTTGTTTTTTATTAATTTTGTTTTTTTAAATTTAACTAAAATATTATGTTTTTTTTTATTTACCAAAAACTAATAAAACATACACTCAACTACTTAAAGATTACTAATTATCTGACAACTATTTTTATTCTGATTTTCACTTTAAGTTGCTTCGACGAAAACAATACTTCAAAAGACGAATTAGTACCAGAAATCTTTTCTTTTTCTAAAGATACTGTTAGCTGGGGAGAGGAACTAACTATTTTTGGTAAAGACCTCGGACTTCTTCCGAGTGATGGTGAAATTATTTTTGAAAATGGACTTAAAATTAATACAAATTCTTGCATTCGTTGGAATCATTCCCAAATTACTTTCCAAATACCAATAAATTCAAAATCTGGTTATATTTATATTAAATTTGAAAATAAAATTAGTAATAAACTGTATTTAAACATCATTGACCTTTCTTTTTTAGAAATGGTCGAAGTTCCGGCTGATACATTTCAAATGGGGTCTTATTTCGGTTTAAAAAATGAATTGCCTGTTCATAATGTCATTTTATCTCGAAACCTTTTAATTTCTAAATATGAAATCACCCAATTTCTCTATGAATACACAATGGGCGAAAATCCAAGTATTCAGGTAGCAAATTCTTTACCAGTCCATAACGTAAAATGGCTTGATGCTATTAAATTTTGTAATACACTTTCAAAGCGTCTTCTTCTTGATACCTGTTACAATATAGATGGCGAAAAAGTAAGCTTAAATATTGAATCCAATGGTTTTCGGCTGCCTACTGAAGCAGAATGGGAATATTGCTGCAGAGCAGGAAGCGGTGCAGATTACGGCGGAACTGGTGCATTAGATGAGATGGGCTGGTACAATAGAAATTCCGGCTTCCTAATTCAAAAACCGGGCAAAAAGAAACCCAATGGTTTTGGAATTTACGATATGCACGGCAATGTTTCTGAATGGTGCTGGGACTGGTATGATGAAAATTATTTTAAAAACTCTCCTTCAAAAGACCCACTTGGACCAGATTCTGGCTTAAGGCGTGTTGTCCGCGGTGGCTCTGTCGCTGACGGAAATGACTATGCACGCTCTTCTTCACGCAATTTCAATCAGGGAACAGCAGAATTTGTTGGATTTAGATTGGTTAGGAATAAGTAAGTTAATGATTAATGATTAATGATTAATTGTTATTGAGGGGGTGAAATTAATCAGAATTTTCCAGCATATATTTACAAAATATATTTTCAGTGAAAACGTTTTTTTTTAATTGGAATAGGGATTAAATTATGAATTATAGAATTAAATTAGTAAAAAGCGAAGAGGGCTATTCTGTTTGGTGTGAAGATTTGCCTGGTTGTGCATCTCAAGGAGCAAGCGAAGAAGAAGCAATTGGAAATATAAAAGAAGCAATTGAAGATTATTTATCTGTTAAAGATGAATTAATTAAGAACGAAAAATACTTATTAGTTGAGGTATAAATGCCAAAAGTATCAGGTATTAATCATCTCCAAGCAATAAAAGCATTTGAAAAAGCAGGTTTTTGGATAATTCGTCAAAGTAAACACATTATAATGACAGATTGTGGGAATATATTAACAATTCCAAGAGCAAATCCAATCAACGCTTATACATTGGGTGCAATTATTAAGGGTTCCGGCATCAGCATTGAAAGATTTAAAGAACTTCTATAATTAACTTTCTGAGTTATTCTAAGTATATATGATAATATTGTAAATTTCATTTAAAACATTATTGAGTTTGTCCCTTACCTACGAAAATAGATTAATTTTTTGGAAAGTTAACTTTTCAAAAATAAAAAATATGTACAGCCGATAGCTTTAAGCTAACATCAAATTAAATTATGCGACAGAAAGAATATCCAATAGCCCTTGTGGATTGCAACAATTTTTACGCTTCCTGCGAACGTGTTTTCAATCCAAAATTGTGGAAAGTGCCTGTAGTGGTGCTATCCAACAATGATGGTATGATAGTAGCCCGTTCTAACGAAGCTAAGGCATTGGGTATTAAAATGGGTGAGCCACTTTTCAAAGTTCAGGATATTGTAAAAAAATACGGCGTTCAGGTGTTTTCTTCAAAT
>DAIOVK010000511.1:0-2773 GCA_036759045.1 Kapaibacterium sp. (SeqCode)
TACATAAGTATCTGCATTTTTTAATATTAATTCTTAGAAAGATTAGCAATTCCAAGAACCTCATTAATTGCATTTTCAATAGCATTTTTTGGTAAAGCACCAACGCTCATTTGAGGTTTATCATTCATTGGACAGAAAAGCATTGATGGAATGCTTCTGATTCCAAATATTGCAGCGAGTTCCTGTTCATCTTCTGTATTGATTTTATAAATGTCAATTTTCCCTTCGTATTCCTTTGAAATTTCTTCGAGTATAGGAGTTAGCATCTTGCAGGGACCGCACCAGTCAGCATAAAAATCTATGATGCAGGGCTTATCACCTTGGAATTGCCACTCTTTATTTTTTTCGTAATCGAAAACTTTTTCTAAGAAAGTTGCTTTCGTCAAATGTTCCATTTTAGCTCCATTTTATTTGTTATTAAATTAATAGTAAAAACGAAAATAAAACAACAATATTGTTACAAATATATTCCTGAAGAGGAATATATGAAATTATTTTACTTCTTATATTTTAAAAAGATAAGAAAATACGAAATGAAAGAAATTGCAATAAAAATTGTTGATAAAATAATAAATATTTCCTTCAAAATATCAATTTCTAAAATAAAAACAGAAACGGTAAGGCATAGAATAAACATTGTGATTTTGCCGTAAATGTTCGATGGCGTTACATTTTTCATTTTTGCAGAAAGAAGCAATCCACCAGTTAAAATCAATAAATCTCTACCAATAATTACAATAACAAGCCAAAGTGGAAAAGTCCCTTTGAAAAGCAAAGTCAAAACTATAGCAGCAATAAGGATTTTATCGGCTAATGGGTCTAATATTTTTCCAAGCTCGCTTTCCTGATGTAATTTCCTTGCGAAGTATCCATCGAAAAAATCAGTTGAAATTGCAATCAATGAAACAATGAAAGCTGCTAAATTATAATTATCGCTTAAAAGATATGCTATTGGAAAAACCAGAATAATCCTTAATATACTTAAGCAGTTTGATATGTTAAGCCATTTCATTTTTTTTAATAAATAAAGTTGTTAAAATTACTGACATAACCAAACCGGGCAGCATCGGTTCAATTGTTACAAAAATAGTTGAATTATTCGAAAAAACTGAAAATAAAATCCAAATTAGTGATGTACCAGATGAAAGTAGCATTATTTGAATGATTTTTCTTTCTGAAATCCGGTACTTATGCGTAAATGTAAGCAGAACAGGAATAATCAGCCCGGGAATTGCAATTGAAGCGGTTTTGTAAATTAAATCAATCACAGAAGGCAAAACAACCGCCCCAATAATTGAAAAAATTGCTGTTAAAATAAGCCCGATTTGTGTCAGCTTTTGAATGCTAAGGTGTTTAAATATTTTTCTTTTTCTGAAAAATGGCTCAAGTAAGTCGTTCCCAATTGTTACTGATGAAATAAAAGAATAGCTGTCTAAAGTGGACATAATAGCAGCAAGTAGAGCAACGAGATAAACTCCCTTCCAAAAATGAGGGAGAATTTGCTCGGCAAGCACTGGATATGCCATTAACGAATCATTTAAATTTAAAAATGCAGCTGCATAGAGACCGCACAGTATTGTAAGAGTATCGAAGACAAGCCAGCAAAGGACCGAAATTAAAACGCCTCTTTGAGCAGTTTGTGGAGTTTTTGCAGCAGATGCCCGCTGATGAAAGCTCGGGTCTATAAACGTTTGAAAAGCAATTATATACCACATAAAAATATATTGCCAACTATGATTGCCCGGGGCTGTCTTATGCGTTTCAGGTAATTTATTAAACATTATATCAATACCGCCGTAAGTGGAGATAGCATAATATAGCAGAACAGCAAAGCCGATGTACATAAGGAAAAACTGTGCGGTGTTAGTCAAAATATCTGCTTTAAAACCACCTGAGTAAAGATATGAAAGTGATACTACAGCTCCCAAAATTACGCAAATCCATAAATCCCAACCTGTGAATAGCTGTAGAATAACACCAAGCATCAATAAATAAGATGCTGGAATTGTAATAATTAAAACTATAATTGAAGAGATTTTGCCAGCTCTTTCCCCAAATTTATTAATGATTAATTCTGGTATTGTTTTTACATTTGAAGCTCTGATTTTTTTTGCAAAGAAACAGCCGAATATTGCTCCAGCTATATAATATGGAACGCAAAAGCAAAGCCATGCAACGATTCCATCATTATAAGCGAATTCGCCAACTCCAAGTATGCTTCCATACCAGGTTGCAACAAGTGTTGCTACAAAGATTGGTAAAGTTACTTTTCTTCCTGCTAAAATGAAGTCTTCTACTGATGATTCGCTTTTTTTATTTCTTGCTGTAAAAAAACCTATATATAGTATTATTAGAAAGTAAATAACTATTACGGATACATCAATTGTGTTTAAAGTCATTTTAAATTTTAATTTGTTCTAACTTGAAGAAGAAAACAATTAAATAAAAAACAAAATTACAAAATTTCGATTGATTATTAAATTTAGAATAACATTAATGGTTGACATAAATCTTAAGTCATACTATCAGCAAGCTGATAGCATGACAAAAAGAACCATTCTATAACTCCTTCCCAAGTTGCACTTGGGAAGGAGATTAACAAGATTAGAAAACGTAGGAAACAGGCATGCCTGTTTCCTACAAAAACACAAAACGTTCACAAAATAAGAAAAAAAGTCATGCTATCAACTTGTTGATAGTATGATTGGAAAAGATTATAAATAAAATTAAAAAATATTTTTTTTTCTTGCATATTTCATTTTTTTTTTTTTTT
>DAIOVK010000512.1:0-2768 GCA_036759045.1 Kapaibacterium sp. (SeqCode)
GGTGGAGTTATATTTTTCCTTTCCACGAGCTAAACCTCGTGGCTATTTAAAATAAGATATTCCATATTTTGTAAATATGGAATATCTCAACAACACCTGTAGAGACGCAATGCATTGCGTCTCTACAAAAACAAAACAATTACAAATACAAGTATCCCGCAAGGGATTGAATTATTATAGTAAATTTTTTCCGATACCAGTATTTCAGTTTTCCAGTCATACGAACAGCAAGCTGATAGCATGACATTTTTTCCAGTCATGCTATCAACTTGTTGATAGTATGACTAAAAAGAAGAGAAAAGAAAAATAAGGTTTCTTGTTAAAAATTATACTTTTTTCTAAACCATAAAACCTTATTTCAATAATAAACCTTAGTAGAAAAATATTAACCTGTTGAAAAAACCTTATTAGCTTATTCTTTATTCCTTGGAAATTGAATTAAATATTGTCAATTCCATAAAATTTAAATTCTATTTTTGATGCGGAATGAAAGGAACTCGGTTTCGTATTCAGATATAACAATTAAAGAGACAACTTATTACTAATTATAATGTATTTAAATTAAAAAAAATGCTTAAATTGTAATTCTAAAAGGAGTAAAATAAATTAAAATGCTTTACTTACTTAAGTTTTATAAAAAAGATTTATTAAATATTATAGGTTTGGAATATATGATTAATAGTATGACTGCATTTAGCAAGCAGGATGCAAAAGAACAGGGAACAACGGTAACAGCCGAAATAAAAACATTGAATGGCAGATACCTTGAAATTACCTGTAAATTACCAAAAACGCTTTCAGATAAAGAATATGAGATAAGGGAAATGCTCAAAAGCAATCTGACGCGTGGTTCAGTTCAGATTTTTGTAAATATTGAACGCAATGTTCCAGAAGCTGAATTTACCATTGATAAGGAACTTGCTGCTATTTGCAAAAAATCACTAACAGAATTAAAAACAAAACTCGCAATAAAACAAGCTGTAAATCTCGACCATCTTTTGACTTTGTCATCGCTTTTTTTGAAAAAAGTTGAAAACAATAGTACTGCTTTAGATTGGAAATTAACAAAAATTGCAGTTCTGGAAGCAATTAAATCTATTAAAAAGATGAGAGCAGCCGAAGGACAGCAAATTCTTAAAGATTTTAAGAACAGAATAAAAAATATTACCGACAATTTGGATAAAATCGAAAATATTGCGATTAGCAGAATTAAAGATGAACGTGAGAGACTTCGTCAAAAAATTTATCAGCTTTTTGAAAATGACGAAATTGATGAAAGCAGAATTCAGCAGGAAATTGTCATTCAGGCAAACAAATTAGATATTTCTGAAGAGTGTGTCCGTCTGCGTTCGCACATCAAATTCTTCAATGAATGTCTGAAACAAAAAGACCCGGCAGGGCAAAAAATTAATTTCTTACTGCAGGAAATGAACAGAGAAGTAAACACGATTGGCTCGAAAGCTGAAAATGCTGAACTTTCTCATATTGTAGTTTTCCTTAAAGAAGAAATAGAAAAAATCAGAGAGCAAGTTCAAAATATTGAGTAAAAATTATGGAACCAAAAACCATATTAATTACAGGTGGCTCAAGCATTATAGCAGAAACTCTTATTGAAATTCTGCTTAACGAAACTGACCATAAATTATCAATTATCTCCTCTAATGCTGATTCATTTAGAACTAACGAGAGATTGAACGCAAATAAGGTAGATTTGGTTGATATAAAAAATTTGAAAAGTTTCTGCTATAATGAAAAGCCAGACGTAATAGTCAATACAGCATCAGTTAACGATTTAGAGCTATGCGAGAAAAACCACAAGCTTGCATGGGATATTAACGTTATTGCTGTAGAAAACCTTGCTTCTATTGCAAGAGTGCTTGATATTCATTTTATTACAATTTCTTCTGATTTAGTTTTTGACGGAAGAAAAGGTCCTTACGATGAAGAAGCTAAGCCAGACCCATTGAACTATTTCGGCAAAACAAAGCATGCTGCTGAAAATATTTGTCTGACTGCTGTAAATAAAGGAACAATTGTGAGAACAAGCAACATTTATGGTTTTTCTTCATTCTTTAAAAAAGACTTCACTGCTATTATTTTTGAAAAAGTGTTCGAGGAAAAAGCTATCGAAGTAACTGATAGCTTTTTCTCTACTCCCACTCTTGCTGATGATGTTGCTTTAACTATTTTTAGAATAATTGAAAAAGAACGGCTCGGAATTTACAACGCAGCAGGAAGCAGCTATATTAACAAAGCTACTCTTGTTGAGCAGATTTTTCAAGCATTCCAGCAAGATAATAAATTCGTTAAATTTATTCCAAAAAAGGATTTTAAACAAATTATCCGAATTCCGGAAAAAGCCGGCTTAATCAATTTAAAAACTGAAACAGATTTATCAGTAAAATTTTCTAGTTTTGAAGATGGACTGGCTACTTATCGTTATAAAATCAATAATTTTAATAAAGCTGGTTTTCTGGGGTAATACCAAGTTGCTTTAAATGATATATAACTTTTTTCTGTAATTCTGAACCCCAAATTAATGGAAGACCTTTATTGAAATGAAGATGACATCTGTTTACCCTGTCATTCCGAACCCCAAAAAGAAGGAAGAATTTTATTTAAAAGGAAATGACATATCGTAGCTTAAGCTACAAACAAAATTAAGAAAATGTAAAGAGTTAACAAGTAACATATCTTGCGCATTCCCCTCTTGAGCTAACGATTATACACATCTTTAAAACGTGCTGCTATTCTACTTATCCCGTTAG
>DAIOVK010000513.1:0-2759 GCA_036759045.1 Kapaibacterium sp. (SeqCode)
CATTTCCAACTAAAAAAACTTTCTATTACGTAAATTTGGGAGAGTTAGAGATTAATGATTTAATGTATAGAGAGATTAGACAGTTTTGATTTTCAACTTTCGCAAAGTTCCGGGAAACTTTACGAAAGTTAAAGTGTAATGTTATGCTATCAACTTGCTAATAGAGTGGCTTGTTCTTTTTGGATTTAGATGTCCTAAATTTTCGAGATTTAGGACATCTAATAAAAATACTAACAGATGACCTTCTAAAACGATTTTAAAGTTGGATTCTGACATCAGTCAGAATGACTTATCAAGTTTATGTAATCACAACTAATACGAAGCAATGTGATTAAGGATTAGAATTCATAAGTAAGCACTTGCTTACTTTTTCAAAGATTCTTCAAGAATGCTTTCTTTAGGGACTATTCGGATGTTTTGTCCCCAACGGTATTGCTCTTCCATTCTGCAGGACCAAATAAGCTGGTCATTCCAAACTGTTATGTCCGGGCATCCATCGCACATATTTATTTCGCCATTTTCGTATATATCGGCTGGTTGAATTATCATAACTGATTGATAATGAACACGTTTGAAAAATGCCTTAGGATTATCTAAAAATGCTTTGAAGTAATTCTTAAAAGTCTTTCTCATCTCCTTATCGAACGGAGCAAGGAGAAAATAGAGACGTCCCATTTTTAGTATTGATGGCTCTGAATATGCCAAGTAGCTGTCAGTGAACAAATGCTTGAACATTTGAATAATTTCCATAAACTTAGGACCGGTATAACCAAAAATCTGATGCTTGTTACCTAACCTGCCTGTAAGAAGCCATTTATATGTATCTGGTTTTAAAGTACCATTCAAAAACGCACAGGGCATAAAATCGGGATAAACTTTTCTGAATTCATCAACAACTTCAAGTGAAGAAACGTCAGTTCTTCGGCTGTCATCTTCTTTTGAATAAGCCATATCATCGAAATCAACTTTATTTTTTCCGGCAAAGAAATCGAAGTTTTTTCCAAAAATAGCCATTCTGTAAATAATAAAAACGATAACGTGAACAATATCAATATGCTTTTGAGCCCATTTCAAAACTTCCGGCATATATTGTAGAGTTTCCGGATAGACAGTGGCGTTGAATGAGCAGGAAATTCCTCCTTGACTGGCAAGCATTTCAGCAAGCTGTAAACGAAGTTCATTAAGTTCTAATTCGTTTTTCCCTTTCCAACCGGGGCGATTTTGGAAGCTGTCAACGTGAAAAGTAAAGCCACAAACACCCGCTTTTTTCAATTCAGCTAATAATTCGTCAGTAAGCAAAGCACCATTAGAATTGATGATTGGTTTCCAACCTTTTGCTCTAACCATTTTGACGATTTCTATAATTTGTGGATGAGTAAGCGGCTCACCTCCGGCAATAGAAACTCCATCAGTTTTTCTGTATTTTTCAAAGACGTCTAATTCTCTTTGAATTAGTTCTAATGGTTTATGCGAGTCATTTCTGTTCTCACGGTAGCAGCCATCGCAGTACAGATTACACTTACTTGTTGGTTCTAACCAGGATATTGAATTGTCTGCAAAATTCCAAGGTAAACGATATAACGTTTGGGGACTGATTTTTTCCATAATTACTCTCAAATATTTGGAAAAATATTTATTCTTTTTTACAAATATAACTATATTTTATTTTTTTTCAAAATTTTTTAGATTATAATATTGTCGATTTTTTTTATAGTCGTATTTTTTATAATTTTGCAATTATTTTTTTGAATATAATTAATTGGATATGAAATATTTAAATCTAAAAATTAAAAGAAGAAGTAACTTTTGCCTGATTTTATTTTTTTTGGTAACAGTAATAACAAACAGCTATTCTCAAATTGACTATTTTAATATTACAGGTGCAAAAAAAGGAGAAATTGATACAACTGCTTTTGAAGTATCACAGCGCTTAGTCAAACAATCTGCGGGATTACTTGAGCAGGAAATCAATCCGGAAGAATATATTTTAGGTCCTAACGATGTATTGACTGTTTCAATTTTATCTGCTCGACCAAAAGTATTTGATGCTGTTGTATCTCCAGATGGAATAATAGTTATTCCCGGCGCTGGTTCAGTTGATTTAAAAAATACTTCTTTAACCGATGCAAGAGAAAAAATCAAGAATTTAATACGAAAATATTTAAAAATTGAAGATTGTTTTATCAGTTTATCAAAAATGCGTGAGTTTAAAGTAATAGTCAGTGGTGCTGTTAGAAAACCATCAATTGTTCCTGCTACTGCTGTTGATAGGGTATCAGAAATAATAGAAAAAGCTGGCGGATTTGCTGAAAATGCTTCAATACGCTCTATTAAAATAATCAGAAAAGACAGTAAAGAGCCATTATTTGCTGATATGCTCCGTTTCTTTGTATTAGCCGATAAGAATGCTAATCCTAAAGTGTTGGGTGGAGACCATATATTAGTTTTTCCTAAAATGGAAACTGAAAAAATAGAATTATACGGAGAAGTCCCTCAAAAGGGTGCTTTTGAATATTCGCCGGGTGATTCACTTTCTACATTACTAAAATTTGGCTATGGCTTTTTAGAATCATCTTATTTAGATTCAGTTGAATTTGCAAGATTTACAAAAGATGGGAAAATTGTAAACAGGTCTTTTATTGATTTAAGTCAATGGCGGGACAAGCTTTATTCAGATACAAAACTTCCTAACGATTTCCCTATGCAATCAGGTGACAGAGTGTATATCCGTAAGATACCGGATTGGAAAAAAGATTATT
>DAIOVK010000514.1:0-2758 GCA_036759045.1 Kapaibacterium sp. (SeqCode)
TCCGTTTAATGGTCCGGCACCATCTAATAAAGCGACATTTAAACCGAGTTGGGTTAAATTACCGCCAGGGAAGCCACCAGCAGCAATTATTTCTTCTGCTTTAACTAAAACCTGATGTTTTACTGATTGATAGTAAGGTCCATAAATACATGGATAATCATAATAGTATAAGTTAGTTGAAGTTCCACTACCTATTGTTAATTGAGCTGCAGTTGTAAAGTCCCATGCAGTTGACCAGTTACTTTCAGTAAATGGATTCATTGCTCTAACTCTCCAATAGAAAAATGTAGATGGAGTTATACCGAAACCAGTTAAAGAAGTTGTTGGTGATGTAGCATCAATAACAACATTGCCAGAGAAATCAGGTTCTGTTGATACCTGTACTCTGTATTGAGTAGCAGCAACAACTGGTAACCATGTAAATGTTGGTATAGTAGGTACATCAATTGAACCGGTTAATGGAGTAGTTTGAATTGGAACATCAAGAGGTCCGTTAGTTATGAACCAATATCTGTATGACCAGTTGCTAGGGTTACCTTCAACGTCATAAGCACGAACTCTCCAGTAATACATAGTAGTTAATGCTAAAATATCAGGGTCGTCCATTTCGAAATTTGTAGCTTCAATACCATCGTAAGTAAATTCTGGAATTGAGAAATCATCCATCAAAGAAATTACCATTTCATAGCTTACAGCGCCTTCAACAGGTTGCCACTGGAAGTTTGGCTGCTGTGGAATGCCAAGTTGTCTGTGAGCTGGATATGTAAGCAATGGTGGTCTGAATGTCTGGAATTCCATATTTAACTTCATATTGGGACGTGTAGTTAAATAGCCGGAAACAGCGTTTGTTGTACAAACAGTTGGGTCGCCGTCATTCCAAAAACTAATATCCTGAACTACTGGTGTAGTAGAATAATAAAGTGATGCGTTCTCAGTATATGTCATATTATTGAAACATAAATCTATCAGTATATTTGAACCACCATCCCAGTTAAATGGATTTGCGAATTCATGCAAATTCCATCCGGTAACAGGGACATAAGCGGCATTCAGATATACATCAGTAAATCCTTCGTATTCCCAAGTGGTTAATACATCAACATTAGTATGTTTCATTTTTATTGAGAAATTTTGCAAAGGAGCGCAACCGTTTACTGCAAAAACATTAAGCAAAAGTGCATTAATATTACCTGGTAATGCGCCTGCTGCAACTAATTCATCTCTGGTTAAAAGAACCTGGTTGTGACAACCACCCCATACGTTACCATAAGGTCCCGGAGGATTTGAGCCACTTCCATAATAAGTTGTTTCATTTCCGAACGTTGCAAAGTTTCCTGTTGTAAATTGCCATACTGTTGACCATACGCTATTTACATAAGGATTGAAAGCCATTACACGCCAGTAAAATGTTGTATTGAATTCAAGGTCAAACCGAGTTGTAAAAGTAGTTTCTGTTACATCTTCATCAACAACAAGTGTCGAAAAATCTTCAAATTCTGATACCTGAATATTATAACCAGTTGCAGCGAATACTTCGCTCCAGTTAAACACTGGCATTGTTGGTGCATAGACTAATTCATTAACAGGTTCAGAAAGAATTGTAGGTTCAATTGGTCCTTCAGTAATAAAGTTCCATTTATATGACCAATAGCTTGGTTCTTCATCAGCAGTATAAGCTCTTACACGCCAGTAATAACGTGTAGTTTGGTCCAGCACATCGGTTTCAACCTGATACTGTGGAAGTTCGAGTCCGTTAATATCAACAAGTAATGGTTCGAATACAGGTGATTCAGATACCTGAACATGATAGGTTACAGCATTAACAGGGGTTGACCATGTTAGTGTTGGAGTAACGCTAACACCTAATGAATTATTTAAAGGTGAAATTGGATTTGGAGGCATTATATCTAATACAGCAAAATCAAATTGTATATTTGCTCTTGAAGTTTTTGTTCCACCCCAACCAGTGAACTCTAATGTATCGCAATATGGAATTTGGATTCCATCAGTAGTATAATTTACGCGATATTGCAAACTTTGGAAATCTGTATCTGTCCAGTATTGTTGTGGATTAGGGTAGCCAGTGTTTGTAGCTGATGGGTGACTGAAGCAAGTTTCAACTAAAACACTAGAAGTTCCGTCCCAGAAGAATGGCTCATTGCATTGATGCATATTCCAGCCAAGCTGAGCTGTAAAAGCAGAATCTGGCTCCCATACAGTTGTCCAGTCTTCATATTCCCAAATATTTTCTAAATAAGTTCTGGTTGTAAGCTTCATTCTAATTCTAAATTGACCTTCTAAAAGAGGTCCATTATTTGATTGAAGCATAGCAATATTAAAGCCCAATGCATTTATATCACCAGGATAAGCACCGGCTTCTGTAAGTTCGTCAGCAGTATATAAGAAGTATATACGTGCATGGGTGTACCAATTGCTGTATGGTGATGGTGATACATAATTGTAATAATCGGTATCGTAATTTGTTCCAGTGCCGACTATTACAAAGTTACCAGTTGAAAATTGCCAAGGAGCAGACCAAGGACCATCAACAAAACTATTTAAACCTTGAACTCTCCAGTAATATGTTGTATTGGTGCTTAATCCAACTGCAGCATAAGTTCGTAAAGTTTGAGTAACATCAATAGTTAATACTGAGAAGTCTTCGGTTGCGGAAACTTGTAAATGATATTGGTCAGCAAGAAGCACTTCGTTCCATTTAAATGATACACTTGTGAGTTGGCTTATTGCGTTATTGGCA
>DAIOVK010000515.1:0-2756 GCA_036759045.1 Kapaibacterium sp. (SeqCode)
CCGTCTGTGATTCTTGCAGAAATCAGTTTGTCATCATCATTTAAGCCAAGTGCGATTATTCCGTTGGTTCTGACATTTGCAAAGTTGGTTAAATCTGTTTTTTTAACTACACCTTTCTTAGTTGCCATAAAAATATAGCTCTGAGCATCAAATTCCTTAACTGCAAGATATGCAGTAACGATTTCGTTTGCTTCTTTCTGGATTATATTTGCAAGGGAGCGTCCCTTTGAATTTCTGCTTCCTTCCGGCAAATCATAAACCTTTACTCGATAGCATTTTCCAATATCAGTAAAGAATAGCAGGTAATGGTGGGTTGCAGCTTTGAAAATATGCTCAACAAAATCGTCATCGTGAGTAGCAGCGCCACTAGCGCCACGTCCGCCTTTTCCCTGACGTCTGTAGCTCGAAACGGGAGTTCGTTTAATAAATCCTTTATGAGTAATTGTGATAATCACATCTTCATTTGCAATCATATCTTCAACAGTAAATTCACGCGAATTGAAAACGATTTCAGTTCTACGCTCATCTGAATATTTTTTCTGAAGTTCTAAAAGTTCGCTTTTAATTATTTCCATTTGCAACTCTTTACTTGCAAGAATAGCGCGCAAACGTTCAATAGTTTGTATAATTTCCTTGTATTCCTGCATAATTTTATCGCGTTCCAAACCGGTAAGACGTTGCAAACGCATTTCCAAAATAGCTTTTGCCTGAATTTCAGAAAGTCCGAATTTTTCCTGTAAATTAATGGAAGCAATTTTGGGGTCAGCAGATTCTTTAATCGTTTTAATGACTTCATCAATATTTTTTAAGGCAATTAAAAATCCCTCTAAAATGTGGGCTCTTTTTTCAGCAGCATCAAGCTCAAATTTAGAACGTCTTACAATAACAACATTTCTATGTTCAATGAAGTGATGAATAATCTGCCCTAATGTCAGCACTTTCGGTCTTCCATTGACTAATGCAAGATTAATGGCACCGAAAGTGATTTGCATTTGAGTATGCTTATAAAGATTATTCAAAACGACCGATGGAATTGCATCGCGTTTCAGTTCGATTACTATGCGAATACCATCTCTATCGGATTCATCGCGGACATCGCTAATATCTTCTAAAGTTTTAGCACGGACAAGGTCGGCAATTTTTTCGATTAAACCAGCTTTATTGACCTGATAAGGTATTTCATTGACGATAATAGCGGTTTTTTGTTTACTGGATACGCTTTCTTCAATAATTGCTTTAGCACGAAGAGAGATTTTTCCTCTGCCAGTAGTATAACACTCTTTTACTCCATCGTAGCCATAAATAATACCACCGGTTGGAAAATCCGGTGCTGGTATATATTTCATCAGTTCTTCAGAACTGATTTCAGGGTTTTCTATTTTTGCTATAATGCCGTTAATAACTTCTTTTATATTATGTGGTGGCACATTTGTAGCCATACCGACTGCTATACCGCTTGCACCGTTAACCAGTAAAGTTGGAAGAACAGAAGGCAAAACTGTCGGTTCTTTTAAGGTTTCATCAAAATTTGGGCGGAAATCAACTGTGTCTTTATCAATATCTCTCAGCATTTCCATAGTAATCGGAGCGAGGCGTGCTTCTGTGTATCGCATAGCCGCTGCTGAATCTGCATCTATTGAACCGAAATTACCCTGACCATCAACAAGTGGATAACGCATAGACCAATGTTGAGCCATACGCACCATAGCTTCGTAAACAGCGGTGTCGCCGTGTGGGTGGTATTTACCCAATACATCACCAACTATACGTGCTGATTTCTTGTATGGACGATTGGGCAGCATACCCAATTCGTTCATTCCAAATAAAATCCTTCGATGGACTGGTTTTAATCCATCGCGAACATCGGGCAACGCTCTAGAAACTATGACTGACATTGAATAATCAAGATAAGAATTTTTCATCTCATCTTCTAAAATTGTAGGTACTATTTGCTCTCTTAATAATGACATTTCTACCGCATTTTTACTGATAAATACTTACAAAATTAAGCAATTTTTAGCAAATTTACAATTTAAAAACCTATTTTTATTTTTAGAATTCAATAAATTTTAAGAATCAGTTTCTCTATTTTACTACTCTTGAGTTAGTGCTTGACCACATAAATTATATATAATAATAATCTTGTCATTCCACCCACCCTTATAAAGCAATTGCTTCATTTAAATGGATATGACATAAGGTTTAGATTGTTTAGATTGTTTAACTTTCGTAAAGTTTGGGCAGTTTGAAGTAAAGATGTCATTGGTAACCCCAAAATATAGGAAGACCTTTATTGAAATAGAGATGACATAACTAAATTCGTCATTCTGACGAATGTCAGAATCTATCTTAAAAAATTGTTTTATTTGTCATTAGTTATTTATCATTAGTATTTTTACAAATAACTAATGACTTAAAAAATGTAAATCAACCCACGGGTTAACCCAGGGCTGATACGTTCTTTTATTTTATACCACAAATCCAATTCCCCTCTTGAGAGGGGACAAAGGGGTGTGTTCTTTTTACTTGTTACATCTGAAGCAATATCAAGTAAATAAAATATTATTAGCATAATTTTTCTCTTTATTCAGAAAGTGTTTTTTTAATAAAGAAAAAAGAACACACCCCTTTAATCCCCTCTCAAGAGGGGAATAAGAAAAGAGGATTCAAAGAACGTATCAGCCCTGCGGGTTAACCCGTGGATTGATTATAAAGATAGATTCTGACATCCGTCAGAATGACACTTATAGTGAGGT
>DAIOVK010000516.1:0-2733 GCA_036759045.1 Kapaibacterium sp. (SeqCode)
AACCTTATTACCTTATTTTACAATTTCTTTCACACAAAAATTTGATAAGAATTATATCATCTTCATTTAAATAAAGCATTTGCTTTATCAGGGGGTTCGGAATGACAAATAAACATATTTTATCATTAAAAGCAACTTGGTAAAAATTTATTAGGCATAGTTTGGGTAAAGTTTTTTTGCGCATTCAGGGCAAATTCCGTGGCTAAATTCAGCTTCTGTATGTTGGTTAATATAGTTTTCAACTTGATTCCAATTGCCGTCGTCATCTCTAATTTTTTTGCAAACGGAACAAATTGGTAAGAGCCCGCTTAAAGTTTTAACCTCAGAGACCGCACTTTGGAGCTGAATAATCAGCATACTTTTTTCTTCTTCTGCCTGCTTCCTGTCAGTAATATCTTCAACAATACCATCGTAGAAAAAAGAATTTAGCGAATTGTCTTTTATTTTCCAGGCACTTTCAGTAACAAAAATAAGAGTTCGGTCGTAACGTATCCATTCGCTTTCAAAATTTAGAACTTTACCGTTCTCTTCAATTCTTTGTTTAAATTCAGGAGCACGAAATTTTAGCTCATTAGTTTCATTTTCTAAATTATGTACTTTTAAAATGTCTAAAGAAGGGCATCTTATCATCTCTAAAAAAGCATTATTTACATATAATATTTTGCCATCAGGAGTTGTACGGTAAATACCGTAATTCATATTTTCAACTATACTTCTAAAAAAATCTATTTCAATATTTTTCATTTTTTCATTTTTTTTTATTACAAAAATACTTAAATTTATAATCTTTTTATTTGATTTTTATTTTAAAGAATATGGCTGAATCACAAATAATAAAAGACGAATCAATTACAACACAAAATAAAAATTTACTTGTAGTTGATGATGAAATCTTATTTCTAAAAATATTAGAAAAAATGTTTCAAAATCACTATAATATAAAAATAGCAACAAGTGGTAAAGAAGGTTTACAAGTAATACAAAATGGATTTAAACCAGCTGTTATTGTATCTGACCAAAAAATGCCGGAGATGACGGGTTCTGAATTTCTTGAAGAGACAATAAAAATTGTTCCAGAAGCAATCCGAGTAATTTTAACTGGTATTTCAATACCTAAAGATATAATTAATGCAATTAGTCAAGCTCAAGCTTATATGTACCTAACCAAGCCAATTGAAGAAATGAGTTTGATTCAATCAGTAAGAATTGCTTTCGATACTTTTAACGCTAAAATCAAGAATAATCAATTAAATAGTGAAATTCACTCTTTAAGAAAAAAATTGCACACTATTCAGGAAAGTAACCAGCCGAAAAAAGAACAAAATGATATAATTATTCCACTTTCCAAAGCATTATCCGGAATTTTCAGTACCGACGAAAAATTCTACTTTTCAAGTCATACTAAATTTATTACTACTTTATCAAAGGCAATCTCTGAAGAAATTGATTCCAATCCAAAATTTATAACAAATGTTACGCTCTCCTGTCTTCTTCAAACACTTACTAACGTCGGTTTACCTTCTAAGATTTTGCTCTTTGACCCTTATGAATTATCTAATGAAGATGATTTAAATATATATTTTTTACACTTCAATAATATATTATCTTATTTAAAATATGTAGATGATTTTAAAGAACATATTACTATTATTTCTCATCTTTGGGAACACATTGATGGAACTGGCTTTCCTAATAAACTTTCCGGAAACGAAATAAGAAAAGAAGCCCAAATTATTGCATTAGCCAAAATATATCACAATGGCATTTATCGGTTGAAGTATGATTCTCTTAATAAGTTTCTACTCTCCGGAAAGGTTTCTCAAACTTACGAAGAAACAAAAGCAAGGCAGGGCGACACTTTGAAATTCTTATACAGGAAAGGAAGTTGGTTCGATTTAGACATTTTTAATGCTTTTAATGATGTTATTCGTAAAAAAACTATAAAAGATGTAATAATTGAAGATAAAACTCTTAATATACATTATATTGATAAAGGGTTATTCAATGACTTTTCTGACTTAATTGATAAGGAAGTAGATATATTAGAAGAGAATCCGGCTGAAGACGTTGACTTCGATTTATCTCCCTCCTCAAAAAAAATGGTTGAAATTGATATTACAATTGACCAGTTAGAACCCGGTATGCAGATTACTCATAGTATTCTTACAAAAAACAGACTACTAATTCTTAAACCAGACACGATTATTGATAATACTGCTATTACAAATCTTAAGCATCAATATTCAGCAGGACTTATTCCCTCTAAAGTCTCAATCCTTATTCCTCAAAAAGATATTGATAAATATAAATAAAAATTTCGTTTGGTGCACTTAGTATTGGAATGATAATAAATAATAAGTAACTCACCTTACGCATTCCCTTCTTGAGAGGGCAGGGGGGCTTTATCCTTTACCAATAATGCATCTGAGAACAAGAAGTAATCCTTTAAACAACGATTTATGTAGCTTATTCGATTAAAACGAATTTATTATAATAAGAACCATACTAATTACAACTATCATACTTTAAAACAGAATTGAATGATAATAAACAACTAAGAACACACCCCCTGCCCCTCTCAAGAGGGGAATGCGTTGGTAAGTTACTAATGACTAATGACCAATAACCATTAACTCAATAACAATAAACCAATAACAATTAACAATTAATAATTAATAACTCAGCTTTCCTAGTTGATAAAATATAGCAAATATAGAGTAGTAGTGCATTACA
>DAIOVK010000517.1:0-2729 GCA_036759045.1 Kapaibacterium sp. (SeqCode)
GGGTGGTGTATTGAAATCTAATATATTATAAGTATCATGCGTTGGTTTAACAGTCGCAAACCTTCCGTGCCCTTTCAGCCCATACACAAGCCACTCGGTTAGTGGAATATCATTAGTTCCAGATAATTCATCATCATTTGTCGTACAAGTACAAGTTGAACCAGAAACAGTACATACTCTATTCAAATGTATTTTTTTATATATGGCTAAAATTTCACCATTTGCATCACGAACATAAAATGTTTTTGTAATAGTAGCAACACGATTTGTTCCACTGCAAGCATCTTCATCATAAAAAACATCAATTTTAGCAATTCTATCGCCACGGGCATCGTAATAAAAGTAAATTGTATCAGGTTTAGGGCAGCCATCCTTACAAATTTTATCTACTTTTCCATCTGCAGTCCAGACGATATTATTAATATTTTCTTGCACATCTTTTGTCAAATTTCCGGAGGCGTCATATTGGTAGTTTAGTAATTCATTGAAAAACTGATATAACTTATTGTCATTTCACACTATCTATCGGAATAACATATTTATTTTGCATTGCTTGTTGCCAGTTTGGTATTAAAGAATATAATATAAATAAGAAGCAAATACATAATTCCTTAATAAATTTGTGAGTTATACTAATATTAGAGTAACTCCATAATTTATTATGGAGGTAAAAAGCGAAATTATTATCTACGGGGCAAATCTCCTATCTCCTTTGTATTCATTATGAAATCAGGATGTTTGAAATATTTACAGAAGATAATTTTCTCTGCTCCTCCATACGAAAGATATGTCATATTTATTGAGGTTTTTTTTATTTAAGAAAATTAGCTAAATTGAGTAATGAGAACAATAGTATTAAAAATAAAAATAAATAGGTGAACTATGAAAAAATACATACTACTTTTAATTTTCTTTCTTATTTCAACTGAAAGTTACTCAGAAATAATTGAAATAAAGCGGGATAATGGCGAACCTGAAGGAAACTGCTTCATAGCAAAAAGATACGAATGGGACGAATCTGTAGCTTTTAAAATAAATGCTCCCTGTTTTATTAAAAAAATAAAAATTTACTTTTCCGGAAATACTCAGGCAAACGACACAATCTGGGTTTGTGGAGACCCAGCTGCAGGAAACCTTTTTCCAACACTTTACGTTTGGAAATACAATTCATTAATTCCACCAATAGCTTTTACTTACGATGGAGTTCCGGGCTGGAAAGAATTTGATATTTCAAACTTATATTTAAGATTAAATGGATATGAATCTGTAGCAATTCAGCATCGCTTAAAAGCAGATGGTCCATGGTTTTCTTATGATAGCGACAGCAGAACAACTGACAAAGCAAGTGGCAAAACCTCATGGCTGACCGACCCATTTACTCCCAATCCGAATTTTTACAATATTAAGGGGACAATATACGAATACCCTGCTGGCGATTTCCTTGTTCGGCTCTACATTGAATATCAATATCCCGATGGAAACGGATTTGAAGCTCCACCTCCACCGACATTTGTGAATATAAACTCTGAGACTCTGGTTTCTATTTCTGGCAACTCAGCTATAGCAGATTGGAATAATGACGGTTGGGACGATATTTCCTGCAATGGCAAGTTTTATGAAAACAATCAAGATGGCACTTTTACTGAAAAAAGCAGCCAATTTGGTATAGGAGGAGGCAGTTATTCCTGGGGTGATGTTGATAACAATGGCTATCTTGATGCTTATGTTGTTCGCGGCTGGAATAACGACAAAATATATGCTAATCAGGGAAATGGTGTGTTTACGGACATTACTGAATCAACTGATATTACAAATAATTACCCAACAGAAACCCCTGTTTGGTTCGATAGCGATAATGATGGCAAATTAGACCTTTTCATTGCTAACCGAAGAAAAGAGGAAAATGGACAGGAAACTTATTACCCAAATCAATTATGGGTAAATTCCGGCAATGACAAATTTATAAATGCAACAAATGAAGCAGGTATTTCTGCTGCAGAGCCGTCCCCTTATTACGATTTATATGGTGCAACTGCGGTTGATTACAATAAAGATAATGCTGCGGATATTTTCGTTGCTACTTACCGTTTGGCTCCTGATTTGCTCTACAAAAATGATTCTCAGGGTTATTTTACTGATGTTGCTAAAGAAACAGGAGTAGTTGGTCTTCAGACAGCACTACCCTATTATTTTGGTCACGGAATGGGCTGCCACTGGGGAGATTTTAACAATGACGGTTATATAGATTTATGCGTTGGAAATCTTGCTCACCTTGATGAACGTGGTACTTATTCCAATCCATCACTCATATTTAGGAACGATGGTCCGCCAAATTTTCACTTTACTGAATTGGGTAACGAAATGGGGCTGCGATTTCATGAAGGAAATGCCGGAGCTATTTGGCTTGATTTAGATCTAGACGGCTATCTTGACCTTTGGCACGGAAAATATGCCGGAGGTATCGGCTCTCTTTATTTAAACCAAGGACCACCAAATTTCAAATTGCAGGACGTAACCTGGGAAACAAATGCTGATATTCAAAATCCCTGGACAGCAGTTTATTCTGATTTGGATAACGACGGAGATTTGGATATGATAATCAACAATAACGTTTTACGTAATGATATGGAACGCAAAGGCAATTGGGCTGCTTTTAGAGTGCAGGGCAACCCTCAGGATAAAAGCAGCCCAATTGCCTTTGCGTTCCATATCATTACGTAAAGGCAATT
>DAIOVK010000518.1:0-2725 GCA_036759045.1 Kapaibacterium sp. (SeqCode)
AAAGCTCAGGCACTTCTGGAGCAAAAAGTTGTAGCGCGTACTTTGTCTTTATCTCAGGGAAAAAGGGAATTACAAACTATTTTAGACTCAATACAAGCAGGAGTAATTATTATTGATTCTCAAACGAATAAAATAATAAGCGTAAATCCTGTTGCTGCTTTTATTATTGGAGAAGAATACGAAAACATAGTAGGACGTTCTCCAAATGATTTTTTCAATTTTGAAGATGAAAAAAGATTAGGAATTACAGATAATTTAAGATTTTCAAGAAATTTTGAATCTGAAATTTGTAACAGCAATGGTGATACTATTCCAATTCTAAGAACTATGGCTAAAATCAATTTAGGCGACCAAAAGTATAGAATTGAAAGTTTTTTTGATATCACCGAACAAAAAATGACAGAAATTGCATTAAAGCAAGCTAACGAAATGTTGGAGCTAAAAGTTCAGGAACGCACTGAAGACCTTCAAATTCTTATTCATAAATTGCAAAATGAGATTTTTGAACGTGAAAAAGCAGAGAAAGAAGTTCGCAAAATGCTTGATAAGGAAAAAGAGTTAAATGAACTAAAAACACGCTTTATTTCCATGGTTTCCCATGAATTTAAAACGCCTCTTACGGTTATTAGCACTTCTGTCGAACTTCTTCAGGAATTTATTAATAATTTCACTGTTGATGAAAAAAATGAATACTTTACAAAAATTACTAAATCAATTGATTTAATGAAAGGTCTAATTGAAAATGTACTCTTTATTGGTCAAGCTGAAACAGATAATTTAAGCTTCGACCCGAAAAGAGTGGATTTGAAGAATCTGTGTATTAGTGTTATTGAAGATATTAAACTGACTTTAAAAAAAGAAAGAGAATTTATTTTTAAATATAATGGTCCTTATGATTATGCGACTCTTGATGAAAACTTAATTAAACCGATGCTTATTAACTTATTGAACAATGCTGTTAAATATTCTTTCGATAGTCCAATTGAACTAAACATTGATTTTACTTATAACGATATTATTTTTTCAGTTAAAGATTATGGAATTGGAATACCCAAAGAAGAGCAGGAAAAAATATTCGAAGCTTTTCACAGAGCAAAAAATGTTGGTGCTATTTCTGGCACCGGACTTGGAATGTCAATTGTTTTAAGGGCTGTAGAGCTGCATAAAGGGCAAATTGATATAGACAGCAATGTTGACAAAGGAACTACTTTTACAATATCAATACCAAACTTAAACTTAATAAGGTAAAAATGTATAAAATTTTAGTTGTTGAAGATGAATTTGAAATGCGCTCTAATATTAAAAGATATTTAGAGTTTAATGATTTTATGGTTTTTGATGCTGCTAATGGAGAAGAGGGCGTAAATTTAGCTATTGAGAATTTACCTGATTTGATTATATCCGATATTTCAATGCCTGTTCTTGATGGATTTGAAATGCTTACTATTTTACAAAAAAACATTAAGACAGCAACAATCCCATTCTTATTTCTAAGCGCCAGGTCTGATAGAACTGATATTCGCGAGGGAATGAAACTCGGAGCAAATGATTTCCTTTCTAAGCCATTTTCCTTTTCTGAACTTATTGATATTATTAATATTCAGTTGAAAAAAAAGGAATTAGAAAAAAGACAATCTGAAGATAGAATTGAAAAATTAAGAGAAAGCATCAGAATGGCTCTCCCTCACGAGCTTCGCACTCCTCTGAATGCTATTCTTGGTTTTTCTGCAATACTGCTCAATTCAGTTGATATAAGTAAAGATAATAAAGATATGCTCCAAATGATTTATACTTCAGCTCAACGCTTAAATATTGTTTTAGAAAAATATATTAGATATTCTAATTTAGAGCTAATTTCTTCTAATTTGAATGAGATTAAAAATTTACAGGGGAAGTTTACTTCTTCAGTTAAATACATTATTTCTGAAATTGCCTATAATACTGCAGATAAATATAATAGACGAGAAGATTTAATTCTAAATATTCCAAATAATGATTTAAATATTTCTGAAGAGCACTTAATTCTTTTAATTGAAGAATTATATGATAATGCTTTTAAGTTTTCTGTTGAAGGGCAAATTGTGGATATTAGTGCTTACGAAAATAATGAACAATTTTACTTAAGAATTAAAGACAAAGGACAAGGATTCCCAAAAGATTTTTTGTCTCAGATTGGAGCTTTCGTCCAATTCGACAGAAAAAAATATGAACAGCAGGGAACTGGCTTAGGTTTGATTATTGCAAAAAAAATTACTTCTATCTATAATGGAAATATTGAAATTAAAAGTGACGAAAAATCTTATACTACTGTTACCGTTTCTTTACCTATTTATAAAGAATAAAAATGAAAATCCTTTTTATTGGACCAATCTTTTCCACTTTTACAAAAATTGATATTAAAATCCTTTCAGAGAAATTCTCTTTGCTTTTAGAGAACTCTTCACTTGGAAAATCTTTAAAAGGTATTTTAAATTTATTTTTTGTTTACGCCCGTTCAGTTCTTAAATTATTTCAATCTAAGATAATATACTGCTGGTTTGCTGATTACTCAACCTTCATACCAGTTCTTTTAGGAAAACTTCTTGGGAAAAGAATATTTGTCGTTGCCGGTGGCTTTGATGTTTGTTATAAACCAGAACTCAATTATGGAGCTAAAGCAAAAGCTGTTCGTTGGTTTTGTGTAAAAAATACTTTTAAACTTGCGGACAAAATTCTTCCTGTTTCT
>DAIOVK010000519.1:0-2715 GCA_036759045.1 Kapaibacterium sp. (SeqCode)
ATACAGTTCATTAATCAATTTTGAAAGTTTAGCAATCACAAAAGGTATTTATTTTATAAGATTTATTGCAAATGGAAATGTTTTTGGAACAAAAGTAATCTTTTATTAATTATTAATTGTTAATTATTAATTATTAATTTTGCCGTCATTCTGAAGCGCAGCGAAGAATCTCAAAAACAATTGCTATTACTAAACTTTCGTAAAGTGAAAAAGAAATCAATAGTCATGCTATCAACTTGTTGATAGTATGACTGAAAAACACTGTTACTCTAAAACGACCACACTCTTACTATTTTTCCCAAAAAATTTCTTCTTTGTTTTCAAGGAAATTTGCAAAACGGGCTGCAGTAAAGAGGAAATCAGATAACCGGTTTAAATAAACAAGTGCGTTGGAGTTTATATGTTCTTCTGATGATACTTTAACAGCTAATCTTTCTGCACGCCTGCAAACAGTGCGTGCCTGATGCAGAAAAGACGCAGGTAAAGTCCCACCGGGTAAAATAAATTTTTGCAGTTTTGGTAAATGCTCGGTATATTCATCAATGAGTTCTTCTAAAAATATAATATTACTCTCACTTATTCTTTCAATTTGCTGGGCTGAATCCAAAGGTGTTGCGAAATCAGAACCGAGAACAAACAAAGTATTTGAAATTTTTTTTAAAACAGGAACAAGAGCAGCTGGTGGAGAAAGTGAAATAACAATACCAATAATCGAATTCAGTTCATCAATAGTGCCATAACATTCGACCCTCGCAGAATATTTGTAAACTCTTTTTCCGTTAAATAAACCAGTAGTTCCATCATCACCTGTTTTAGTATATATTTTCATTTTATAATTTTAATATTTAATTTTTTTTGTAATTTGTTTTTTTTAAAATTACAAAAAAATTTTATTAAATAATAAAAGGAAGAAAAAAATGAGTGTAAGTTTCACTGGCTTAATGAGAGAAAAAGCATCAAAATTATGCTTGAACGTAGCTTTTCCTGATGCTGAAGATGCCCGCACTTTAAAGGCAGCAGTTATTTTAAAAAACGATGCAATTGCCAAACCTGTATTAGTAGGAAATGAAACTAATATAAAGGAATTAGCAAAAAAGGAAAATATATCCCTTGATGGTATTGCAATTGTTGAACCCGATAAATCAGAGCATATCCAAAAATTTGCGAATATGCTTTATGAAAAGAGGAAAAGTAAGGGAATGACTGAAAACGAAGCATTGGCACTCGTAAAGAATCCTCTTTATTTTGCTGGTTTTATGCTCGAAACAGATATGGTAAAAGTCGTTGTCGGCGGAAACGTTTCTTCAACTGGTGATGTGATTAGAGCATCTATTTTCACCGTAGGAGTAGCTCAGGGAATTTCAATAGTAAGCAGTTATTTTATTATGGTACTTCAGGACGGAAGAAAAATTTGTTTTGCAGATTGTGCCGTAAATCCAGACCCAACAGCAGAACAGCTTGCAGATATAGCAATCAGCTCTGCTAAGAATTTTGCATCTGTAACTGGCGAGGAACCCAAAGTAGCAATGCTTTCTTTTTCCACAAAAGGTAGCGCAAGCCACCCACTCGTTGATAAAGTAGTTACTGCTACAAGCATAGTAAAAGAAAAAGCTACTGATTTATTGGTTGATGGCGAAATGCAGGCAGATGCAGCTCTGATTGCTTCTATTGGCGAAAGAAAATGCAAGGGGTCTCCTGTTGCAGGAAAAGCAAATGTTTTGGTATTTCCAGATTTAAATGCCGGAAATATTGGATATAAATTAACTGAAAGATTAGCCGGAGCCGAAGCAGTGGGTCCAATTGTTCAGGGCTTAAAGAAACCTTATTGCGACTTGTCGCGTGGCTGCTCTGTTGATGATATGGTCAATGTTGCCGCTATTTGCAGTTTAATGGCTTAAAAAATATTTTTATAGAAAAAAGGCAAAAAAATAAATTTTTCTTGTATATATGAAAAAAATGTGTTAATTTGCATTTCTATACAAGTCGATGGCCCCATCGACTAATGGTTAGGTCACCAGCCTTTCACGCTGGCAGCAGGGGTTCGAATCCCCTTGGGGTCACAAAAATAAGCACCTTTACTCTAATTATTAATTATTAACTCACCTTACGCAATTTCTCTTTTGAGAAATGAATAAGTAAAGTGTTGATACAATTTTTTAAACCACTTTTCTTATTCCCCTCTTGAGAGGGGCAGGGGTGTGTTCTTGGTTTTTCATACTTAATCAATTCTGTTCTAAACTATGATTGTTGTGATTAGAACGGTTCTTATGATAATAAATTCATTTTTATTGCATATATAATAGTTTATAGAATTACTTCTTGTTCCCAGATTCATTATTGGAAAAAGGTAAAAGAACACACCCCTGCCCCTCTCAAGAGGGGAATGCGTAAGGTGAGTTAGTATTTTATAATATAATCGTCTAAATAATAATGGCATTATATTTGCATTTATTAAATTATGTGCAAATTTAAAAAAATGAATGAAAACGAAAAATAAATTTGCATTTTATTGGAAATATATATATATTAAATTTAATGATATGTTTAATTAAATTATAATTGTTTAATTAAAATGATTATATATTTTATATAAATAGTTAAAAGCTATTTACAAAGGAGGATTTTTTATGAAAATAGGTACAAAATTATATGCTTATGTGGGTGGAGTGGTTGTTATTGCTTTTGTCATATTTGGAATATATATGTATAGTATTT
>DAIOVK010000520.1:0-2709 GCA_036759045.1 Kapaibacterium sp. (SeqCode)
ACAGACAATCCGTTTAATAATCTGATTTTTACCGGCGATGGTATTGTTACTGCAAATGAAAATTTGAAAGTAACAGGAAACTTAACCATCAATACCGGAACTACTCTCAATCTTACAAATAAATTTATTTCAATATACGGGAACTGGCAGAATTACGACGGTCTTTTCAGTTACGGAACATCAACTGTGCAGTTCAATTCTACTTCAACACAAAGCATTACAAGGAATGTCGGGAATATTCAGTTTTACAATTTAAATTTGAATAATCCGAATAATGTCGATGCATCTGGAATCGGTGCCTCAGGCAATGGAATTATTGTTAATAATAATCTTAATTTAAATGCCGGAAATCTTATCACTCATTCCGGCTCAAATTACCGCTTTACAACCGTTATTGGAAATATTACAAGAACTGGCAACGGGTATATTGATGGCGAGCTACGCCGCAATATCTCTGGCGGGGCTTCTACTACTACTTTTCCTGTGGGTTATCAAAAAGTATATACTCCTGTTACTGTTAATTTTACCGGAGCTGGAGGCACTGCCGGCTTAGTTTCTGTGCTTAGTGATACATTAACTACTTCGACATCTCCAATAAGCTGGACTGATGCAATTCCTTCAAATATTGCTCCAACCGGAAGTATGATAAGTCCGGAAAGACATATTGCAAGGCAATTTTTAATTACTGTTCCATCAGGTTCTAGTTTCCAGCTTGGAGTTAACAGAAAATACAACTCATCTTTTAATTTTTATACCAGCGATTTGAGAAATGGAACCGATGCCAATATTGTTGACTTCAGAACTCTTAGTGGTGCAAACTGGATTGGTCCTTATCAGTATTCTACTTTTCCTTTTATTCAAACAAGGACTTCGAACTCAATTACAATTAATCAAAATGTTGACTTTGGCAGCTTTTTAATAGGAGAACCCGGAACATTAATTTTTTACACCCGTTCAAGTGGAAATTGGAACTGCGATACCTGCTGGTCTGCCCAAGGTTATGGTATGAACTCCGCCGGAACTTATCCCGGCGGGACAGGTAATAATAATTACAAAGCATACATCGGAGATGGCGATTCAATTAATTTAGTCAGCAATGTTACAGTTAATACAACCGGTGGCAATACCGGTCTTATTCAAATTGATTCGAGCGGTATCTTAATGTGCGAAAACTTTGTTATTTCAGGAAATGGTAATTTTTATCTGGCTAATGAAGGAACACTTGGAATTGGGAATGCAAACGGGATTAGACAAACTGGAAATTTTGGAAATATTCAAACAACTGGAAGAGATTTCAATTTTAATACACACAACAGAGGACGTTTTATTTATACTGGTAGTTTAAACCAAACTCAGGCAAACGAAGGGCTTCCGGCTATTATTGCAAAACTTAATATTAACAAAGCTTCAAACACGCTTACGCTTAACCGTGCTGTAACAATTGAAGATGGTATTTATATTCAAAGCGGTACTTTAACGCAGGGTGCTGCTTTAACAATAAACGGAAATTGGGAGAATTATGGAACTTATAATAACAATAACCAGTTAGTCGATTTTAACGGTCCTGTGCGTGATACCATAAAAGCTAATTCTGCCCAGACTTTCCATCAGTTGAGATTAATGAAAAGCGGAGGTAATCTTTTTACTAATCAACCGATAATAATTAACAATCTTTTACAGTTCAGAATGGACAATAAGGCGGTGCTTGTTGCCCAGGAACCCGGCACTTATGTGCAAATAAATTCGGGTGCAACGCTTACAAGGTCTGATTCCGGCCATGTTTATGGTGAATTGAGGAAGCAGGTAGCAGCAACTAATCCAGTTACAGTAACTTGGGAAGTTGGCTCTGACTCTTTGCATGGATATAGACCTTATGTCCTTACTTTAAACGGAACTGGAGGAACTGCCGGTTTGCTTGCAGTTCGTCTTTACGAAGGAATCCATCCTGAATATATTAATATACCTCCTGCTGGCTCTATAGACCCCGGCTGGCTTGTCCATAAATACTGGCGACTAACAAGACCAAGTGGTTCTTCTTTCCAATTGGGAACAAGGACTTCTAACGTAAATCTTACTTTTCTTAACCCAGATGATTTGCGTAATGGTGCTGTTCCCGGTTGCTTCGATATTGATTTCTGGAATGGAAGCCAGTGGAATATCCTTAATAAAAATTCAGTAGCTTCAAATTATGAAGCTAACTCCAATTGTTCTAATCGCCCTCTTGGTTCTTATAATTACTCTGGAAGTGCAACAACAGTTCAGGTTAATTCTATTGCTTCTGCTTTAATGGGAACAGGAACGATTGGCTCCGATGTTTTTCTTGGTGATTTTATTACAGGCCGTGCAGTCGAAATTCCTACTACTACTTTTTGGAGCAGGCAAGATGGCAACTGGTTCGATTTAAACACCTGGTCAACTGAAGGATATGATGGCGACCCAGCAACAAGAGTTCCACGTGAATTTTTCGATATTGCTTACATTGGAAATGGAAAACACGTTACTTTAGATAAATCAATTGGAAATGGTTACAGACCATCGGGTGTAACATGGGATGCGTTAAAATATGCTGCGCTTCGCACTATCAATCTTGAAAGCCAGGGAAAACTTTCGCTCGGAACTAATTTCGTCTATTGCTTCGGTTTCCAGATGAAAGATGGCTCTACTTTGGAAGTCGGGTCTTTAGATGGAATTATTAATAGAGGTAGTTCT
>DAIOVK010000521.1:0-2705 GCA_036759045.1 Kapaibacterium sp. (SeqCode)
TCTATATTTATTAAAAAAATAAATAAAGAATTACGTAAATTTGGGAGAGTTAGAGATTAATATATATCGTTTCATAAAAATATTATTTATTATTGATAAATATCTGATGCTCTGAAATATTTTCTATAATTTCAGAACTCCTGACCCCATAACAAAAATAAAGGAGTTAGAAGATTTTACTCGTAAAGTACAATTGCGCAAATTACCCGGAAAAGGTGTCATTTCGAAACCCAAAATAAAGCATTTTCTTTATACTGGGGTTCAGGATGACATTTTATTTTTACTTTTTATATCAGCCATTTAGTATAGACTATATACTTATTTAATATCTTTCCAGTTCCACCATTTTAGCTTTTTTGCATCTCTTTGATTTTCCGGAGTTTCAGCATAATATACTGCACATCTGAAAACATATAAAAGGCATCTGTCTTGAATGCAGCCAGCAAAATTGTTAGATTGGGTATATAGTTCGTCTGGTTTGCGTCCATTTAAATCAGCTATTTCTCTTATGCCTATATTCCACAAATCATTAGCAATTGAAACACCGACTCCTGGTATTTTTCGCAATTCTTTTAGTGAAGATTCTTTATTCATAATAGTAAATATTATTCAATTTGTCTTGCTTCAAGAGAATTTGGAAAAAGAGTAACTATTTCATTTAGCATATTTAAAAAATCATCTCTTTTCCTGTTTATTAAGAAATAGGTTTGTGCTTTTAGCATATAGATAGCTGGAATACTTGGATTATTTGGAAACGAATCAATTGTTTGTTTTAGAATTTCGAACACTTCATTATATTTTCCTTTGGTTAGCATAATTCTGGCATATCCAATATTTAGAATAACGAGGAAATCTTCTGAATTCAAATATCCGTCAATAGAATAAAACAATTTTCCGGAATAATCAACAAAATAAAAAGATGGAGTCCAAAAAGCAGGATAAGTTCGGCGCCCTTCTTTATCTTTAATTATATCAAGTTTTAATGGAATGAAATTATTATTGATTTTATCAATAACATTAACATTTTTATATGTTGTTTCATTCATTTTCTGGCAGCCCGAACAGTTTTCTTTTCGAAATTGAAGTAAAATCGGCTTCCCGTTCTTTCTGGCTATTTCTTTTGCTGAATCGAAATCTCTTATCCAATTAATCATTTTAATCACTATAATAATTATTATTATTCAAAAATAATAAAAAAATTTTAAAACGCCACAACTTATTAGTGTGGCATTATTATTTCATTAGTGTAATCTCCTTTTGAAAAACTTACTATAAAATCTTGTCATTCAGAAGCGCAGTTAAGAATCTCAAAGCACGTGTTATCATTGACTTATGAGATTCCTCACTTCGTATAGGAATGACACAAAATAGTAAGTCTTTTAAAGAATTATTTCATTAGTTATATTTTTTATTACTTACAGGAATTTATACCATACATTCATAGATTCAATTTTTCCAGCAATATTAACATCGTTTTTCAATGTACCAGAGTACTTGTAACCGTTTTTTGCAAAAGTAATATTAATTCCTTTTGAAAAAGCTCTGGTTATAGAGTATGCAGTGTTAATCTCTTTTGTCCTCATAACTCTTTCCATAATTTTCAATAATTCAGAGCCAATACCTTTTCCAAGAAACTCTTTATCAGTAGCAAAATCAGTCATTTTAACATTTTTTTCATCTATATTCATTTCAGCCGCAGAGCATGAAATAAGTCGTCCATTTAAAAAAGCACCAAAATACATAATTCTGTCCAATGTACTTTCCAAATACGAAACATCATACACCGGATATGGATATGTTTCAAAAACAGATTTATAAAGTTTAGCTGCTTTGTCTAACTCTTTTTTATCCAATACCTTAAACCTAATCGAATCGTCAATTTCCTGTTGAAATGTATTTGCTTTGGATTTAGCGAGTTCAAGATTATTTGCAATTTCCCTTAATTCTTCCGGGCTCAAAATTTCTCTTTGCTCATTAGTAAATTTTGAGGCAAATAAGCAGTTTTCTTCTGCATTATAGTAATTAGGAACTTTGGCTTCTACTTTATAACCATTTGCTAAAAAATGATTTATTGAATTTTCTGGTACTTTGCAGAAAATTTTTCCTAAGTGATTTTCTTTTGCTAAATTTTCAATATAAGGAATAACTGAATCTACAGTCATATTCGATAATTTAACCAAATATGCCCGATTGTTATTTTCTTCATATTGAATAGTTGAATTATTGAATTCAATAATTCTGTCTGCTAAATTTTGAGTCTTTCTCATTGCAATCTCTCCAAAAAAAAAATCTCATAAAAAAAATAAAATAGGAAACAGAAATCTCTCGCTTTTGCAATGCTATTTCCATTCCTATTTTTTTTATTATGTATCTGATTACAAAACTATAAAATTTTTTTCAAACTTCCAAATATTTTTGTATTTTTTTTTAAATCAACTATAATTTATTTTTAATATAATTACTCACCTTACGCAATTCCTCTTTTGAGAAATGAAAAAGTGTAGTGTTGAAACATTTTTTTAATCCACTTTTCTTATTTCCATCTTGAGAGGGGATTAAAGGGGTTTGTTCTTTCTTTCTAAATAAAAAATTTCTCAAATACTTAAAAGAAAACATTTTCTAATAATCATATATCTCCTTATAATTACTTCAAATATAAAGAGTAAGAAAGAACACACCCCTTTGTCCCCTCTCAAGAGGGGAAT
>DAIOVK010000522.1:0-2692 GCA_036759045.1 Kapaibacterium sp. (SeqCode)
CACAAGTTGTTATTATTCCAGAATTTTAGATTCATCGTTACTCATCCAATGAACCATTTCGACTTTTATAATGTTTAATTATATATATAGCATATATTTACATTGCAAGATATTCCATATCTGCCAGATATGGAATATCTATTCCTTTTCTCTTTCCCAAGTTGCTCTTAGGAAAGAGAATTTATGACTTTAAAATAATTAAGCCATTCTATCAAAAAGTTGATAGAATGGCATATTATTTTATTAGAACAATTTTAATTAGCTTCAAAATATATTAAAAAATTCAATATTTTTGTATAAAATATTAGTATTATAATCTTATGAAAATTAAATTAAAAAACTTATGAAATATGGTCATAGCATAAAAGACAAGTGGATTCTTGACGAAGAAATCACATTTTTAAATAATGGTTCTTTTGGAGCTACTCCAAAAAAAGTATTAGAATCACAGCAGAAATACAGCATTGAATTAGAAGAAGAGCCATTAGTTTTTCTTTTAGATAAGTATCCTGCTTTATTGCAGAATACAATTGAAAAACTGGCAACGTTTCTATCAGTTGATAAGCAGGATTTATTCTTTGTTGAAAATGCAACTACCGGCTTTAACACAATAATCAGAAATTTGGCATACTTTTTCAAAAAATATGATGAAATCCTGGTTACGTCAAATGTTTATCCTTCAGTCAAAAACACATTGGAATATTTTGCTAAATTAACTGGAATTAAAATTACTTATGCACCTCTCCCCTATCCCTGCATTAATGCTGAAGATATAATCAATTCTGTAAAAAAAACCATAAATCCAAAAACAAAATTAGCTGTCTTTGACCACATTACATCACCAACAGCATTAATTTTCCCGGTGAAAGAACTAACCGAAATTTGCAGAAATAATGGAACTTTAATACTAATTGACGGGGCTCATGCTCCGGGTATGATAGATTTAAATATTAGTGAAATAGCTCCTGATTTTTATACCGGCAACTGCTACAAATGGATGTATGCACCAAAAGGCAGCGGCTTCCTTTGGATTAATCCAATTATTAAACAAGAAATCCATCCGCTTGTAATTTCATTAAATTACGAGCAAGGCATTAATAAAGAATTTGAGTGGATTGGCACACGCAACCCTTCTGCGTGGCTTGCCACAAGTGATGCAATTGATTTCTATTACGAAATGGGTAATGAAAATATTAGAAAGTATTCACACCAGTTAGTTTTAGAAGCTGCTCAACACCTTTCTAATTCATTGGGTTTAGAGATTTCAATTCAAAATGAAATGCTTGGTGCTATGGTAACTTTGCCTTTCAAAACAAAACTCCCGCCAGTTCAGGAAAATACTCTTGTTTTAAGAAAACAGTTTTTAGAAAATTATAAAATAGAGTTGCCTTTTATGGCTTTTCAAAACCAGTGGTATTTCAGAATTTCAGCACAAATTTTCAATGAAATAAGCGATTATATTTATTTAAGCGATTGTATAAAAGATTTTTATAAGAAAAGTAAATGATTGCTCTATTAACGGACTTCGGATTAGAAGACAGCTTTGTTGCCTCAATGAAAGCTGTCATTTATTCTATTAATCCCAACGTAAAAATTGTTGATATTACTCACGCTGTCAGCCCACAAAATATTAAACAAGCAGCATTTCATCTTAATGTATGCTATAAGTATTTTCCTAAAGAAACTATTTTTGTTTGTGTAGTTGACCCCGGCGTTGGCTCTAATCAAGAACCTATACTTTTAAAAACAGATGAATATTTATTTTTAGCCCCTAACAATGGTATATTAAGTCCAATAATACAAAACAACTCCAAATATATTTCTTTTGATTTATCTGAAAATTTTAAAGCGTTAGACATTTCAAACACATTTCACGGAAGAGATGTTTTTGCTCCTGCGGCTGCAAATTTATCTTTAGATAAAAACAGATATAATTTATCAAAAGCAATGGATAGCACTGAACTCGTTGTATTTCCAAAACCTTTTTTGAAACAAAATGAAGGAGGTTGCATTAAAACTGAAATCCAACACATTGACCACTTCGGCAACCTTATTACATCAATAACTTTAAAGGAAATCAATAATATCCAGATAAGTTCAGTTACGATTAATTTCAAGGACAAGAAATATAAATGCTTTTTTTCAAAATGTTATTCTGATGCAGAAGAAGGAGAATTAATTGCATACATTGGTAGCACTGGTTTTCTTGAAATCGCAGTAAGAAACGGAAATGCTGCAAGAAAAATTGGTTGTAAAAACAATGAAATAATTGAGGTGGGGGTTTGAATGTTCATAAACTTCATTACCAATCATACGAGCAGCAAGCTGATAGCAAGACAAAAACTAATACCAAGTTGCTTTTAATGATAAAATATGTTTATTTGTCATTCCATAACGAAGTGAGGAATCTCAAATGTAGTTTTAACAAGGATTTGTGAGATTTCTCGCTGCGCTTCGAAATGACACTTTAATTGTATCTATGAATGCTACTTGGTATAATTTATGAAATTAATAATGTTTTTCGTTTGATTAGAAGAAAAAATAAAAAAAATAAATTTGCTTTGCAATAAAAATATAATTAAATTAAATTATTGGAAAAAACAAAATATTTGAAAGGAAAAATTATTTAATTATAGTGAAATAAAATGCACAAACTAAGAATATATATTGATACTTCCGTTATTGGTGGCTG
>DAIOVK010000523.1:0-2683 GCA_036759045.1 Kapaibacterium sp. (SeqCode)
TCTGTATTTCATCGTTTTCGTAAAAAAGATGTCATTGGTAACCCCCTGATAAAAGTCTTCTTTTATCAGGGGGTAACCAATGACACTCTAATAAATCATAATTTTGTCGTTAAGAAGTTAAACACAAATAATTTACTCTATTCAAGTGCCATTACTCTCAAGAGGTGAATAAGAAAAGTGGTTTAAAAATATTTGTCAACACTACACTTTTTCATTTCTCAAAAGAGAAATTGCATAAGCTGAGTTCCTAATAATTATTTAAATATTTTTAATGGTATTTTCATAAATAAATTCACATATAAAAAAAATGATTTCATAATTTCACGAATTTTCAATATATTGCAAGTTTTGTAAAATAGCAAAATAATTAAATGTGAAATATATAATTAATAATAATTTAAAGAATCCACTTGGAGTAATTTATGAAAGTGTATGAAACACAAAAGATAAGAAATATTGCGTTATTAGGACACGCTGGCGCTGGTAAAACAACTATAGCAGAATCAATTCTCTTTATATCTGGTGCAATTAACAGAAAAGGTAGTGTAGAAGAGCATAATAGCGTATCAGATTATAATGAAATTGAACAGGAAAGAAATGGTTCCTTATTTGCAACCCCACTTTATACCGAATGGAATGACTTTAAAATCAATATAATAGATACTCCCGGCTATAATGATTATATCGGCGAATTAATTGCAGCCGTAAACGTTGTTGATACTGGAATTATTGCAATAAATGCACAAAACGCAATTGAAGTAGGTACTGAAAATGCTTGGCTTTATTCTGAAAAACGTAATTTACCGGTTATGTTTTTAATTAATAAATTAGATTTTGACCAGGCAAATTTCGAAAAAGCTAGTGAAGAAGTTATTTCCCGATATGGTCGTTCTGCCACTGTATTTCAATATCCACTTCAAGTTGGAGCAAATTTTCACTCAATAGTAGATGTTCTTTCAATGAAGCTAATCGAATTTGCTGATGGAAAAGCAGCTATTAAAGATTTACCCGCTTCAGAAAAAGATAAAGTAGAAAAATTAAGAAATGAATTAGTCGAATCTATTGCCGAAACTAATGAAGAATTAATGGAAAAATATTTGGATAGTGGCTCACTCGAAGAAAGCGAATTGCTCGGAGCATTATCTTCAGCAATTGCTCAAAGAATGATTTTCCCAATTCTTTGCTGTTCTTCAAAACTTAATATCGGTATTTCTTCTTTACTTGATTTCATTCAAAATTATTTACCAAACCCATCGCAATTACCAATCAGAAATGAAACTGAAACAGAAGTAAAATGTGATACAATCAGCCAAACTTCACTTTTTATATTCAAATTAGTATCTGAAGCACACCTCGGTGATATGATATTCTTCCGCGTAAATTCAGGGAAAGTTGCCTCTGGCTTGGATTTAATTAATGAGCAAAGGTCAAGCTCGGAAAGATTAAACCAGTTATTCGTTGTATGCGGTAAAAAGCGGGCAGAAGTTCCTCAGTTAAATGCCGGCGATATTGGTGCAACAGTGAAATTAAAGAATTCCGGTATTTCCGATACCCTCCATGATAAAGGATTTGATGTTTCATTCCCCAAATTAACATATCCTGAACCAATAGTCCGTATTGCAGTTGTTCCAAAGACAAAGGGCGAAGAAGAAAAAGTCGGTATGAGCTTGCATAGTTTAGAATTTGAAGACCCATCATACAGAGTAGAACATTCTCAGGAACTTCGCCAAATTATTCTTCACGCTCAGGGCGAACTTCATCAAAGTGCTGCCAAATGGAGATTAGAGCATCGCTACAAAGTTGAAACTGAATTTATTGAGCCAAGAGTGCCATACAGAGAAACTATTCAAAAGCAGGTAAAGGGCAGCTATCGCCATAAGAAACAATCCGGTGGCGCAGGTCAATTTGCTGAAGTGCATATGATGATTGACCCGTGGTATGAAAATATGCCGAACCCTGAGGGTTTATCTGTTCGCGGAAAAGATTTGATTAAATTGGAATGGGGCGGAAACCTAGAATATGTGAACTGTATCGTTGGTGGTGTGATTGACCAACGCTTCCTTCCAGCTATTTTGAAAGGCGTTATGGACAAAATGACTTTCGGTCCTTTAACCGGCTGCTATGTCCGCGATATTCGTGTTACGATTTACGATGGTAAAATGCACCCAGTTGATTCAAACGAAGCTGCTTTTAAAACCGCCGGTATGATGGTATTTAAGGAAAACTTCGTTAAAGCAGACCCGAAAATCCTTGAACCGATTTATAATATTGAAATCAGAGTGCCTGAAGATTTCGTTGGTGATGTTATGAGCGAATTGCCTACCCGCCGCGGGCTTATACTCGGTATTGAATCAGAAGGCAGATACCAGATTATCAAAGCAAGAATGCCTCTTGCCGAATTAGATAAATACTCAACTGCGTTGCGCTCAATGACCCAAGCAAAAGCAACATATAAACAGGAATTTGCCGAATATCAAACTGTTCCTCCGAACGTTCAAATCAAGTTAATCGAAGAATATAAGAAGAAACAAGAAGAAGAATAGTATTTATTTAAATAAAGAAATTAATTTTACAAACCTCTTATTTAGCAAAATAAGAGGTTTTTTATTATACTACTCCTTTCCAAGATCAACTTGGGAAGGAGAACAAACGTAGCGAGGAATTACAAATTAATTTTTTCATC
>DAIOVK010000524.1:0-2675 GCA_036759045.1 Kapaibacterium sp. (SeqCode)
AGACTTAATAGATATAGTATTGAAATATTTTGTAGCGATGTCATTGGCAACCCCACTGGTAAAGCAAATGCTTCATTTAAAAGGTGATGTCATAATTTTAAGTGTCATTCTGGCGTATTCCAGAATCCATCTTATTATTATTCAACGCTATTCAATTTTAGCTATTTCATTGAAGCATTTGGGCTTGCCCAAATGTAACAAGTGAGCAAGCTCACTTGCTTTCCCAATATGAATTCTGACATCCGTCAGAATGACAGTTTAAAAATATATAATTACTATTTCAACGAAAGTCTTCCTTTATCAGAGGAGTAAGAATGACAAAATAAAATTGAATTTTTGATTTCACCTTATGAAAAATTTGTAAAATAAATTTTTTGAATATGTCAAATGTTGAAAAAAATATTATATTTGTAATTAATTGATATAAAGATATTTAATATTTGAAAAAGTCAAATGTTAAAAGCAGAGTTGTCAAATGTTGAAGTAAAATTAATACAATTACTCATTAACAAAACAAAAACTTAAAAAATATCATTTCTTCAAAACAATGCAAAAACTCAACGAACTTGGATTTATTCGAGTTGCAGCAGTTTCACCAGAAGTAAAGGTTGCTGACATCGAATTTAATAAAAACGAAATTATTGAGCAATTAACAATTGCAAACAAAAAGCAGTGCCAATTAGTTCTCTTTCCGGAACTTGCTGTTACAAGCTATACCTGTGCTGATTTGTTCTTTCAAAACACTTTGCTTCAAAAGTCATTAGCTGCTATTGAAGAAATCGCATTGTTTACTGAAAAATTGGGCTGTATTGTAATTCTTGGCTCTCCTCTTGTTGCTAATAATATGCTGTTTAACTGTGCTTTCGTTATGGCAAATGGTGAAATAAAAGGAATTGTTCCGAAAACATACATTCCCAACACTAATGAATTTTATGAAAAAAGATGGTTTTCCTCAGAATTTGATAGAATATCTGATGAATTTTCTTTAGAAAATAAACGAATCCCTTTTGGAGCTGATTTATGCTTTTCAATAGAAAATATTCCCAGTTTAAAATTTGGCGTAGAAATATGTGAGGATTTGTGGGCAGTAGAGCCACCAAGCACACATCTTTCGCTTACCGGATCAAACCTAATATTAAATCTTTCTGCTAGCAATGAAGTTCTTGGAAAACATCAGTATCGCAAACAATTAGTTATCTCTCAATCTGCTCGGACTCTTTCGGCTTATGTGTATGCCTCCTCAGGTGCCGGGGAATCCTCAACAGATTTATGTTTCTCTGGCAGCTTGCTTATTGCTGAAAATGGAATTCTTTTAAATGAAGGGAAGAGATTTAATTTCAATTCAAAAATGGAAATTGCCGACATTGATTTTGAAAAACTTAACAGCGAGCGGCTTAAGAATTCTTCATTTGCCTCTGCACCAAGAAATAAATTATTTAGAGAAGTTTCCATTAAATTAAAATTAAGAAAAAAAGTAGATACAAGTGATAGAATAATATCATCACAAAACAAAATAAAATTATATAGAAAAGTTAGCCCTACCCCATTCATTCCACAGGAAAGCGACAGGGCAGCAGTTTGTAAGGAAATATTCAATATTCAAACAACTGCACTCGCAAAAAGGATAAAACATACTCAATCAAAATCTATTGTGCTGGGGGTGTCAGGTGGCTTAGATTCAACTTTAGCTTTAATCGTTGCATTTAAAACTTTTGAATTGCTCGGATTAGATAAGAAAAATTTAATTGCTGTTACTATGCCCGGAATGGGAACTAGCAAACGAACTAAAAGCAATGCAGAAAAATTATCTAACCTGCTTGGAGTTAATCTACTTGTAATTCCTATTGAGAAAGCAGTCAAGCAGCATTTTGAAGATATTGGTCATAATCCCGAACAAAAAGACATCGTTTATGAAAATGCACAGGCACGCGAGAGAACGCAGATTTTAATGGATTTGTCTAATAAGTATAATGGTTTCGTTTTGGGTACAGGAGACCTTTCGGAACTCGCTCTCGGCTGGTGTACTTATAATGGCGACCATATTTCAATGTATGGAGTAAATTCCGGTATTCCAAAAACATTGATTAAATATATTATTGAATGGGCTGCTCACGAAGAATTTGAAAAAAGTATTGCAAATATTTTACTCGACATAATTGAAACACCAATTTCTCCAGAACTTCTCCCAACTGAAAATGGTGAAATTGTTCAAAAAACAGAAAAAGAAATTGGGGATTACATTTTAAATGACTTCTTTTTATACTACTTTTTCCGTTTTGGATTTTCTCCAGAAAAAATTCAATTCCTTGCCGAAATTGCTTTTGAAAATAAATATAAAACAAGTGAAATCAAGAACTGGCTTGTTCAGTTTTATAAACGCTTTTTTACACAACAATTTAAACGTTCTTGTCTGCCGGACGGAGTAAAAATTGGTTCTGTTTCACTTTCTCCGCGTGGAGACTGGCGGATGCCGAGCGATGCAACATTTAACGAATGGTTGTAAGTTGCAAATAACAGCTTTCAGCTATCGGCTTTCAGTCGTTAGTCATTAGTGTAATAATTCGTTAAAAGATTTACTATCTTTTGTCATTCCGAACCCCCTGATAAAGCAAATGCTTTATTTAAATGGAGATGACATCACTATAAACGTCATTCTGACGGATGTCAGAATCTAT
>DAIOVK010000525.1:0-2659 GCA_036759045.1 Kapaibacterium sp. (SeqCode)
TTGAAAATGAACAGGCAAAATATAGTATTTCAGTTGTTCCTAATCCAGTAACAAGTTCTACAGTTTTTGAATTTTATTTACCTGAAGAAAGTAATGCTGAAATTCAGATTTATACAGGTACTGGCGAATTGGTTGCGAGCATTGGAAATAAGGTTTACTCTGCTGGTTTGAACAGAATTAACTTTGATGCAAGCAATTTAGCAAGTGGAATGTATAACATTGTATTAAATTCTGGAAGCAAGAAAGTTTCCTCTTTTATGATTGTGGGTAAGTAGAGAAAATAAAGATGTCCAACATCTCGAAGATGTTGGACATCTGAAATAAGGAGAACATTAAAAGAATTCCTTTTTGATTGTGGATAAATAGCTATCGGTAAGACCTCCGTAGCTGTTGAAATGTCCGGCATCGCAAGATGCTGGACATTTTTATTTTATTGCAAAAAAGGATATTCCATATACCAGAAAATATGGAATATCTACTTGATTTCTTCCAATTCTCTTTCAAACCAGGCAGCGAAGTCAAAATAATGATTTAAATAAATTTTCTGTGTATTATTTTCCAATTCTTTTAAATTTAGATAAGTTGAAGATATTAATTGTTTTTTATCATTTAAAGAAATTTTATTACAAACTGTACGAAAAAATTTAATTAGAACTTTTTCAAAAGGGAAAAGGTTTCTTTTTAAAGAAATTACTTTAGCCCAAGAATTTACTGAATATAAAAGATTCTCGTAATTTTCCAGTTTGTAATGAGCAATAAACTCAAAAAGCCGAAATATTGAACTATATAACTTATATCCATAGATATTAATGTATTTTTGAGATGATTTTATAACACTAATAAAATCATTATTTTCTATATAAGCTCTAATAACGAGTACATAAAGATAACTATTATGTTGATTTTCAGAATATTTTTTATTTCTATTTATAAAAATTTCGGCTTCTATAGCTAAATTACTTGCTTCTTGATATCTTTTTAAGTTATGATATAATTCTAATGTCCTAAAATAGTATGTTCGTTTTACATAAATATCATCTTGCATAGAATTACATTTTAAATTCCTAAATTCTTGCATAATTGAATTGAAAGTATCAACTTTATTTAATAAAGCACAAGTATATAAGAGGTTTCCATATAGTTGCAAATAGTTATCTTTTTCAAAACATTTCGGGTGTTTTTTAAACAATTCATATTGCATATTAATAAAATCATAAGCTAATTGATAATCGTGTTTTATAAAGTAATAAAAGAACATAATGTAATACCATATACTTTTTGCTTTTATGCTTTTTATTTCATTTTCAGACACTAGTGGAGAATGTCCATATTTTTCAATAAAATAATTAATATCAAAACTGTAACAATTTTCATTAAATTGAAATTGCTGAATTTCGGTTTTAATTTTTATAAGAGAATTTAAATTATTAATAATATCAATTATTTTAAATCTTTCTTCCTCCAGTTCATTAAATTTATCGTAATCTTTTATAAAACAATGATTAAAGCAAAGATGTTGCTCTAAATCAATAATAACTAATATAAGAGTGAATTCTTCATTTTGATATGCATAATTTTTTGCTTTTATTAGATATTTTAAAGTATTTTCATTGATACCTTTTCCTATCAGAAATTTTGTAAATAATATACATTTAATAATCTTATTAAAGATAGAATCATCATTATGTAAAGTGAACAAAGATATCAATATCTTTTGAACTAAAATTTCCTTTTCTTTTGATAAATTGCTCATTATTTTTTTCTTTTGTAGAATCAGTTTCTTTTTATCAATCCTTTTATTTTTTGTGATATGATTATACAAAGTTAAATAGTTGGTTGAAAGGTTATCTAAATTTTGAGATTCATTTATTTTTTTAAAATATGATTTTTCTCTTTTGTTTAAAGATAATACTAATTTTTCAACTAAACTTAACATATTATACCTTTTTTTTAATTTTTAAGTATATATTCAATAAAGAAATATTAAAACATTACAATGCAAATTTACTGTTTTTTTTTCTTTTTTTTAAATTATTTTTCATTGCAAATTGAAAATTGAGAATGATTAATTCTTAAAAGATATAGTATAATTATTAATTAAAATGATAATCAATAATTCAACTTAAAAAAATATTAAAAAAATAAAATAAAGCAATGAATATGATAATTCTCAAATATTAATTGTGTCATATTAACATTGATATTAGCTCTATTTAACTAATGGCACATTTGATTTTGTTTTTAATTCCGGGCTTATTAAGGAATTCCAGTCACATAATAGAAAGTATTTTGAAGATTCCTCACTTAGAATTGTAATAGAGAAATATACTAAGTCAGATAAAGAAAAATAATGCACTAATGCTATTACTGTTTTTAACAAGAAATACTATTTAAAAAGTTAAATAAAATATAATAATTTATTCAATAATCACATTAGGAGAAAATCCAATGAAAAAAGTTATTCTTATACTTTTATTTGTTTTGGTGCTAAGCAATAGCTGTCTTGTTGCTCAGTGGAAGTATGCTGAAGAGAACAATAGCCGTATGAACGTTCATTTTGTTGATGCCAATACAGGGTGGGTTGTGGGCAATAATGGCACAATCAAAAGCACCACTGATGGTGGAACAACTTGGGTCAATCAATCAAGTGGAACAAGCA
>DAIOVK010000526.1:0-2659 GCA_036759045.1 Kapaibacterium sp. (SeqCode)
GCCCAAATGTTACAAGTGAGCAAGCTCACTTTCTTTCCAAAGATTGATTCTGGCATAAGCCAGAATGACAAGCAAGCGAAATATCAAACTACGAGGCATCCGGAATTCTGAATTTAAAAACAAGATGCCCTACATTTTTAAAATGTAGGACATCTGACATATTAAAACCTCTGCTAATTTAATTGTAATTACACTGTTTCAACTGCTTCGATTAATTCACCTTTTTTATGTGGCTTATACTCTTCAGCAGTAATGTCTCTTTTTTTCCAAAATCTGTTTTTTAGCTTTTCCATAATCATATAAACAGAAGGAACTAGAACCAAAGTAAGAATTAAAGAGCTAATCAGCCCACCGATAATTACCCATGCAAGTCCGTTTCTGTTTTCTGAAGAAGCACTTGTAGAAAAAGCAAGTGGAAGCATACCAAAAACCATAGCGATTGTAGTCATAAGGATAGGACGCAATCTTTCTTTTCCGGCTTCAACAAGTGATTCAATAACGCTCATACCTTCTTCTTTCAATTTATTGGTAAAATCAACAAGAAGGATGGCGTTTTTAGCGACCAGCCCCATAAGCATAATCAAACCAATAATAGAGAAAATAGAAAGGTTTTCTCCAGCTAAAGCAAGTGCTAATAAAGCACCAATCATAGCTACGGGCAATGAAAACAACACAACAAAAGGATAAAGATAAGAATTATACAATGCAACCATTACAAAATAAACCAACAAAATAGCAGCAAAGAAAGCAGAGAATAAACTGCCAAATGCTTCTGCCTGCTTTTCCATCATTCCTTTGTATTCAATAGAAAGTGTTTTTGGATGAATATTTTTTGCAATAAGTTCTTTTATTTCAGAACCGACTGTTCCGGTCGGTCTTCCAAAGACTTCTGCATTGACAGTTAAAGAAGAAATACGATTATATCTTTCAAGTTTATTAGGTCCTAAATCCTGAGTAATCTTAGCGAATTGGTCTAATCTGATTATTTCACCTTTTTTATTTAGGAAAGTTATTGAACTAATATCATCAACACTTTTTCTATCGAATTGGTCTAATTTTATATTTATGTCATAATCAGTTCCACCTTCAGAATACTGTAAATTAGTATTTCCGGCAAATGCAATTTGGAGTGTGCTACCAACATCAGCAACTGATAAACCAAGTATTGACATTTTATCTCTATCTAAATCAACTTGGACTTCGGGCTTGCTTTTATCAACTGAAAGACGAACATCGTTTATACCTTGAACTTTTTCAATTAAATTCATTATAGTATCAGCAGTGGCATAAATTTCGTCCATATCTGCACCACGCAAAAGTATTTGAATTGGAGCAGAAGCTCCACCCATCATTGTAGCTGGAGTTGATTTAACTTTTAAACCGGGAATTTTTTCCAAGATTTCTTTTTTGATTTCTGAAGCAAATTTTTCAACTGATTTATCGCGTTTCTTTTTATCAACAATAGTAACATTGATTTCAGATTTATGCTGTTCGCTTGAACTGCCTAAACCGGAACTTGAATAACCAATATTAGAAAAAACGTTGATTACCTCTGGTTTGTTCATTATTAATTTTTCAACTTTTTCAGTTAACATATTAGTTTGATATAATGTATTTTGCGGGTCGCCTTCAAGTTTAACAACAAATTCTCCTCTATCGCTGTTTGGCATAAATTCGCTGCCAATAAATCCACCACCAACTAAAAATAGTGAACTTAAAAACAAAAGTAATGAAAAAACGATTACTGTTTTTCTATGGGCTAATCCCCAACGAAGAACTTTTTCGTAAAATTCCACTAACCTTTCATATAAATAATCGAATCCAAGTCCTATTTTTCCAAAAATTGTATTTTTTTTCAAAACCTCAATTTTTCCAAACCTTGATACTAAAAGAGGAGTAATAGTAAATGAAACAAATAAACTCATAAAAGTAGAAAACACGACAACTAATGAGAATTCACGAAGAAAGTTGCCTACCATACCGGTAATCAAAGCCATAGGAACAAACACAACAATGTCCACCATTGTAATAGCAACAGCAGTAAAGCCAATTTCACTTCTTCCTTCAAGTGAAGCTCTAAACTTTGTTTTTCCCATTGAAAGGTGTCGTGTGATATTTTCCAAAACTACTATTGAGTCATCAACCAAAATACCGATAACGAGAGCTAATCCCATCAAAGTCATCATATTTAGGGAAAATCCGAATATATACATTCCAGTAAAAACTGAAATAAGTGATGTCGGGATTGACACCATAACAATAAGAGAATTTCTAAAGCTATGCAGAAACAGGAACATAACTATAGCAACGAGTAAAATAGCTATCCCAAGGTCCTCAATAACAGCATTTGCTGATTCAAGAGTAAATACAGAATTGTCTGATGCAATTTTAAAATTCATTTCAGTAGAAGCATACTGCTGTTCAAGTTTTTTTAATTCACTCTTTACAGTTTGGCATACTTTTACAGAGTTTGCATCTGATTGTTTTTGAACGATAATTCCAATCGAATTTTCACCATTTATTCTGCTTAATTGCTTGTATTCAGCTGTTCCGTCAACAATTTCCGCAATATCTGAAAGTTTAATAGTTCCTCCTGTTGCACTTGTAGTAACTATCAAATTCTTCAATTGGTCCATAGAAGTAACTTTACCGGTTAAGC
>DAIOVK010000527.1:0-2658 GCA_036759045.1 Kapaibacterium sp. (SeqCode)
ATAATGGAGAGAGTTGGGTTGAATTAAATTCTGGCTTAACAAGTTTAGATGTTTATGTTTTAGCTGTAAAAGATTCTTTTTTATATGCAGGCACAATCTTCAAAGGTATCTTTTGCTCTACTGATAATGGACAAAGCTGGAAATCAATGCTCAATGATTCAATAAGTAGGAATGTTTATTGTTTAGCTTTAAAAGATAGCAACATATTTGCTGGTACATCATCTGGAATATTACACTCATCAGACAATGGAGTAAGTTGGAAAAAAATTAAAACCGGTCCGATATATTCATTAAGACAAATTATAATAAATGATAAATATATTATTTTTGCTGGAATGGAAGGAGGTGGAATATATCGTTCATCTGATAATGGGGCAAATTGGACAGAAATAAATTCTGGTTTAACAAATGATGGTATATTAAGTTTGGCAATTAACGAAAAGAATATTTATGCTGGTACAAAAGGAAGTGGTGTATTTGTTTCAACTAATGATGGCGACAACTGGTCGCCTGTAAACAATGGTATATTAGGCAATACTGTGAATTGTAGTGTTACTAAAGATTCAAATATTTTTGTTGGAACATCCTTTGGAGGAGTATTTCATTCAACTGACAATGGTAATAGCTGGTCTGAAAGAAATACTGATTTATCAAGTAGTTATGATAGAAGTATATATAGTATTGCTTTAAAAGATACTGTGCTTTTTGTTGGAGAGCATTTTGGAGTTTATATGACAACCAATTACGGCTTAAATTGGAAGTCTTTAGTTCCAGATTTTAAAATACCAGCTAATAATATAATTATAAAAGATACAAATGTTATAATTTCGACAAGAGATTATGGAATCTTTCTAACTACTGATATGGGTGTAAATTGGTTGCAAAAGAATAGTGGTTTGCTTGAACCAGATGTAAGAGCAATACTACTTGACGAAAATGACATATATGCAGGAACTTATGGATATGGCGTAGCTCGTTCAACAAATACTTGTGAAAGTTGGGAACATTTACTTAATGGTTTGGATATAAGATTTATATTATGTTTAGCTAAATGTGGTGATATGTTATTAGCCGGTTCCAAAGGAGGTACTTTATATTATTCAACAAATAATGGCGAGAATTGGTATATTCTCGCTTCAGATTTTAATGATGTTGATATAAATAATTTATTAGTAATAGGTTCGAATATTTTTGCTGGAACTTTAAAAGGTTTATATATATCGAAAAATTTTGGTGTAACTTGGGAAAAAGCTAAACCGCCATTAGATACAAAAACTATTTTTTCATTATCAAGAAATGATAAATATATTTTTGCATCAACAATGCATAAAAGTGGTTTTTATCGTGCAAAACTTTCAGATTTAGGTATAGTTGATGTTTCTGAAAAACTCACGCAAATAGATTTCCAAATCTTCCCCAATCCAGCTACAAACGAAATCACTCTTTCTTTACCTGAAGAACAAAATATAAATTCGATTTCAATCTTCAATTCTCTCGGTATTGAAAAAAAACGTATTGAGCAAACGGAAATAATTGGAAATAGCAAAATAACAATTTCAACAGCAGATTTGCCAGTTGGCTTATATCATTGCTCTTTTGTAAATCAAACTGGAAGAGTAACGAAAAGTTTTGTAGTGGTGAGGTGATAAATATTTAACTTAGGAAACATGCATGCCAGTCCTTCTACATTTGAGAGCAGTAGTAATCCGATGACTTTCCAGTCATGCTATCAACTTGTTGATAGTATGACTTTGACTTGTATTTTCATTTTTACACCTTTCGAAGTTGAATTTGGATGAATTTATAGAATCTGTAGAGAACAGGCATGCCAGTCCTTCTACGTTTATGAGTATTTGTTATCAACGGCTCAAAGTCATCGGATTACTTTTTTTTATGCGAACAACAAGTTGTTCACAATAATTAATTTTTATTGAATTTCTTCTTCTTAGTAATTAAATTGAATCTATTTTTTATAAACATCTCCTCTGCTCTCGGCTTTATAAAAATAAATTATTATTTCTGACTTTCTAATTTCGTATAAAAACCTGTAATTGCCAATTCTAATTCTATAAAATCCTTTAGGTTTTCCAATTAATGGTACTATATCTAAATTTGTTTCTCTTGAAAATGGATTTTTTGAAAGAATGTTTAATTTTTCCTGAAAGGAACGTACATATTCATCAGATAACAAATCAAGGAACTTTTGGACTTGTTTAGATAAAATGATTTTATACATCAAACTAATCCTCTTTTAGCCATATACTCACCCAATTCAATAGCATCGCCATTTTCTAAATCCTTTAATGCTCTTTGATAAGCAATCTCATCATCTAATAAAAATGTATTAACATCTGTGTTCAAATCTATCTTTTCAATTTCATAGTTTTCTTTGGGAATTGGATTAAAAAATTCCATTAATGAGCTAACATAAGGTTCATCAATTTTCAATAAAAAAGCTTCCAATTTCTTCTCCTTATTTATTAAGATAAAATAATTAAGACATTTATTTGTTAGTATTATTGCATATATTTTCTTTCAGTCATACTATCAACTTGTTGATATCATGACTTCTTATTTCTTAAACCTCCTTCCAGTGCAACTTTGGAAGGAAAGGGAAAAATGTAGAGAACATGCATGCCAGTCCTTCTACATTTCTGA
>DAIOVK010000528.1:0-2639 GCA_036759045.1 Kapaibacterium sp. (SeqCode)
ACTCTACCATCAATGTAGAATTTTGCAGAAGCATCGCCACCATTAGCTAAATTAAACCAAACACCTACGTGTACCCAAACAGAGTCAAATACAACATCATTTGGAGGAATAATAGGATAGTTAATATCACTTGTTACAGTTCTAAGAGCAGTTCCTGTTGTAGAACCTACTACAAATTGTAATTGTCCTGTAGGTAAAAGGCGTAATGCGTAATGAATATCATAAGGAGCTGCATCGTTTTTCTTAGAAAGAATTGGGAAGTATTCTTCACCTTCAGTTCCAAGTGGGAAACGATATGGTTTTACCCATGCTTCTAAATAGCCAATACCACCACTCATATTGATTTTATTGGTGCTTGGAATTTTTACATAAGCACTTCCCTTGTTTCCAATAGCAAAATATGGAGCAACTGTAAAAGATTCTGAAGTTGCAGCAATATCAGTTTGTGCTCTCAATTCAGTACCACTGATTTTCAAAATAACTTTCTTATCGTAGTTACCAGTTCTATCTGTTTTTTCTGTATTGATAGGAACTAATCCCTGTAAGTCATTTATAGTATCAGTTATAGTAGCATTACGGTAGGGTTCCCAGTAAGCTTCGCCAGCTTCGATTTCGACTGCTTCCATAATAGCATTATTGCTACCAATAGCGTCAAACCAGGTATTTCCACCATCGCGGCTTAAATAAACCTGTAAGTCCGCAGTATTTGGCTGTAAACTACCAAGTCCATAAGCAGCCCAACGAATTGGATAGATTTTATCTCTAAGATTGCTAACACCTTCGCCACCGGCGGGAGATGTTAAGCGGATATGAGATTTGTCAGGGCGGAATCTAATTGCATTATTATTTGGGTCAGCAGTAATTAAATAGCTGTCTAATCCGGAATAGAAATTAATTGGATTTGCATTGTTTTGATATTCTACATCACTAGCAACGTCATCTCTAAATCCTTGATATGGATACGCAAGTTCCAATGATGCACGGATATCGCCGTTTGCTGGATTAATTGGATTTATTGAGCCAGCCGGGTCATAAACGCCAGACATTCTTGCACGAAGTTCGTTTTGAGTCATAGCATAGCGCCATACTCTAACTTCTTTTACACCAGCGTGCAAATAGTTGTTCGGATTGTATGTTCCGTTTGGTCCTGTTGCATTGTAAGCACCGGGATTATCAACGCTGTTTGGATTGAGTCCAACCCAAATTGGTTGATTTGTCGTAAGCATTCTAATATTAATATCATTGTTGTTTATATATTGGTCAGCAATTTCGCCATTAACATATAAAGTAACGATATTATTCTGAACTGTTGCAGCAAGATGATACCAGTTTTCGCCGTGAATTTCCTGTATTGGTGTTGCATCATCAGAAATACATAATGGGTCGGTAGCACGTACTACGCCAACATAATTTCCTCTTATAGCTCCACCTTCGATTTCCTTTGCACGGAAAGCAGGATAGCGTCCTTCTGCAAGATATAGCATCCAGGAACCTTCTTCTTCAGTTGTTGGACCAGATGAAGAAACTACAATACCAGTATTTGCAGTTGGGTCTGCTGGGTTTGGAATAGAATTCAAATTAACCCATGCTTCAACTGTTAATTGTGTTGCATTACTATAATTATAGCGGGTGCGGTAATAGCTTGCTCCGTCAAGTTGAGTAAAGAATAGTCTTCCAATTACGAAATCATTATCAGTTACATCGCCTTGGCAGGTGCCTTCATAAATTGCTCTTGAAGTAATTGTTGTATTCCAATTTGTTGTGTCGAGTTGACGAATACGAAGTAAAGCTTGTTCTGAACGATTTTTAAAGTTCTCACTTGCTTTCCAGATTACCCTGACAATTCCTCCGTAACCGGCGCCTGATATAGTAAGTGGTGAAGTTCCATTTGCTTGTGTCATATAATAGCTGTAAACACCATTAACTGTATCAATTTCACCGGAACGGTATCTGTCATTTAAGCCAGAGCCGGAAAGAACTACTGAACTTTGGTCAGTTTCTGCTGCTCTACCTAATTCGATGAAGTTTGTTCCATTATTTATTAATGAGTATTCAAAAGCATAACCGAAACGACCTGTTCCATAAGTACCGCTGCTCAAATTTGAAGCTAAACCACTTCTTTCAAAGTATATTGGATATCCTTTATTATCGAAAGAAGATAAAACAAGATAAGCACTACTTGGATATCTGTTTATAACAGTATTTGGGAAGTTAGGACTTAAAATAGTTATACCTCTAATTGTAAAGTCTGGTTCACTAATAAAACTTACCTGAGATGTCAAATCAGTAAAACCTGTTGAGGACATTACTGTATGCACTCCCCATGCAGTAGGGGCAAAGTCAATTTTTGAAAGAACGTTGCAATCAAGATATTTATCCTGAATAGCAAACTTCAACATACCGACAAAGGCACCTCTGCCGGTTGTTGGTGGAAGATAGCCAGTTCCACCATTGCTTAACTGAACGCTTAAACCATACAGTTTATAAGTTACGGCGCCAATTGTTACTTCAGTACCTTGAGCAACGACGGCACCAAAACCGTTGACTGTTCCGCTGCCTTGGCTTGCAAAAGGAGAAAGCAAGGTTTTATATGGGTTTGCCTGGTTTATGTCCTGGTCAATAGAATCGGTGCTTGCAAA
>DAIOVK010000529.1:0-2625 GCA_036759045.1 Kapaibacterium sp. (SeqCode)
TAATCATTTGGTAGTAAAAACCAATTTCCTCTGGTAAATAATCGTGGGCTATTCTGTTACGAATCTGTCTCATATTCATCCATTCTGATGTTGATGCTATTAAGCCGCTCTTTTCAGCGCGATTCAACGTATCTCGAAGTGTTAATGCGTTTTCCCCGAAATTCAATAGTTCCCATGTTCTAATTAAGCGCAAACACATTTCAGTGCATCTTAAAAATCTATCAGACAAAGCATCAAATTGTTCTAATTCATCATCTGAATATTCTTTGTCAGAAATAAATTTACTATATTTGCTCAAAGAGCTATTAAGTAACCGCAAAGACTTATTAGCTTTTAAAAGTAATTCATTGTATTGCAAATTAATATTATTCAATTTAATTGTACTTTCTTTATAGAATTTACAAAAGCTTGTTGTTCTTTTTTAATATTCTTTGGATTAAAAACAATAACGTCAATACTTTCATCTGCTTCCATTAAGTATTTCGTTTGAATATCCCATTTTAGCTTTATCGGTTCATTTGATTCTGATAGAATTAGTATATCTACATCACCACCTTTTTTATCCACATCAACTCTTGAACCAAATAGATAAATTTCACCTTCTACTCCATCAAGTGCTTTTATAAGAGCTTGTTTTTGTGTTTCATCTAATCGATATTTATTGATTTCTTCAAGCATTATTATTTAAATTCATTTGTGCAGGATTTGTGTGTATTTGTGGATTTTTCTTTCTCCTTAAATTAATAAAAATGGACAAAAATTTAAACCGATTACTGCCTTTTTATCTCAATATAAGACAACTTAAAATATTAGTCAGTTAGAATTTCATTTAAAAAATCAATGAATTCTAAAATGTCACTAACAATTAATGGATAAACATCCTGATACTTTTTATCAATTAAATCTAATTTTGCCCAATCATAGTCAAAATCGAAATAGTATCTTTTAAAATGCCTGAAACGTAGTATTTCAGATAATAATAGTTCTGTTCGTTTCGATAATACAGCTGGTCTAATTGTTGGTATAGTAAGCGACATTTTTTTTAATAATTCTTTATGCCATTGTTCTTTTCTTAAATTATTCTCAAATTGCTGTGAAATACGAAATAATAATGTTTCTACGCAAGTATAAAAATCAACAAATATCTGTGATAGAACCATTGCTGAAACAGTAGTTCTTCCTAAAACTGTAAATTCATTCTCTATAAAATTATTATAAAACTGCCAGTTTTGTTTAACAATCTCTATTGTGTTATTAGCACTTGCAATTAAAACAGCAATATCGCTTTTATACTCTTTCATAAATTAGTTTTCCTTTTTCAAAAATCATTTTCTTATGTAAAATATGAATTTTCTCTAACTCTATAATATCAAGCGGAAAACTACTGATATCCTCAGCATCAGCTAATAATTGAAAAAAAGTTTCTGCATCCTGCAATCCAGATATAGCAATATCAATATCAGAAAAATCAGTAAATTTATTTTTGCTTAAAAGCGAACCCCATTGATAAATTTGCTTAGGATTATATTTTTCTATAATCATATGGACAATTTTCTCAAAATCTTCAACTGCTTTTGAGTGTAATAAATCAAATTCTTTTAACTTTCTTTTATACTTTTGATTTTGAAAATTGCAGGCATCTTTAATATTTATCTCATTTTTCTTCATAATTTTCAATTATTTAAATCTAATCATTATATACTGAGACGAATTCTGCTGTTGTTTTGTTGTTAAGCATTAATTTTTATTTGTGTTTAGAATAATGATCCAATGAAAAAACTGATGAAGAACACTGAAGGCACTGAATTTATTTTACTAAGCAAACTGTACCATTTTCAAGTTTATATACCATACCGGTTTTTGAGCAGGTTGCTAATCCATTTTCATCAAATTTCAAACGGTCTCCAGCTTCACTCACCCAGCCAATAATTTTTCCCGGTACTCCTGCTACAAGGGCGTAATCAGGAATATTTTTTGTAACGACAGCACCTGCAGCAATAAAACAATGCTTCCCGAGTGTGTGTCCGCATACTATTGTTGCATTTGCCCCGATTGAAGCTCCTTCCTTAATCAAGGTTTTTCGGTAAAACTTGGAGCCGACTTGCGGGTATTTGCATCGCGGGTCAACAACATTTGTAAATACCATTGAAGGTCCGCAAAATACGTAATCTTCGAGTTCTACACCTTCGTATATTGAAACGTTGTTTTGAACTTTACAGAAATTTCCAATAGTTACATTATTACCAACATTAACGTTTTGTCCAAAAACGCAGTTTTTTCCAATTTTTGTATTCGATTGGATATGGCTGAAATGCCATATTTTCGTTCCTTCTCCAATTTCACAATTATCGTCGACATAAGCAGATTCGTGCTTAAAGTAACTCATTATTTTATTCCTTTCAATATATATAAATAAGGGTGAGCAAAATCATTTATTTCAGATGTTTTTGTAAATCTTATTCTGTAAACACTGTCAATTGACGGAAAAGCATCATCAATACCATACTTCCACGCACTATAAATCTCCTGTAGATATTTATAGGATCAAAATGTTTGTTAATTGTTTTAGTCATTGCTATAGGGGTTTTCGTTAGTTTATGAAGAATGGTCCACTAAAATATAATT
>DAIOVK010000530.1:0-2624 GCA_036759045.1 Kapaibacterium sp. (SeqCode)
AGATGGATATGGAACAAAAATAACAGCTTATATTGGTAATAAAATATTTTTTAGAGAATTAAGCAGTAGTGCTGCCGGTAGCAGAGCAACTCAAAACACTAATGAATTGCATTTTGGTCTAGGTAAAAATAATTATATTGACAGCATAGTCCTTGTTTATCCAAACGGAAAAAGCATTACTCATTCAGACATTAAAACAAATGCCCGTTATTTTATACCGTATATGCAAGCCCCTGAAATGAGAATGCTTTCTACTCCTGCTCTTATTCAACCAAAAAACTATTCCAACAGGATTCAAATTGATAAGCCGGTTTTCGATTGGACAAAAGTTGAAGGAGCTGTCAGATATAGATTTCAGGTCAGTAAAAATCTAGATTTTTCAGCTTTAGTTATTAATGAATTAATCGAAGAAAGTGCATATTATTTAGCACAACTAAAGGACCAAACCCAATACTACTGGAGAGTTCGTGCATATAGTCAAACAGATTCAAGCCGCTGGTCATCGGTTTGGGAGTTTTTCACTGGTACTCCCATTCCCACAAGCCCTAGTTTAATTTTACCGGCTAATAACGAAGTGAATGTCAATTTTAAGCCAAAATTTATATGGTCAAATGTTACTTACCCAACTAAATATTTGAATAAAACATATTTTACTTTTGAGCTTTCTACTGATGCAAATTTCAATAATCCAATCAGAATATTCGAGAATTTGCGCGATACTGTTTTTAATTTTGATGAAAACTTAGAAATAAATACTGAATATTTTTGGAGAATAATTCCAATAAACATAGATTTGCAGGGCGAACCTTCTGAAACTTATAAATTTAAGACGATTTGCCTTCCGGCTGTTCCAGTACTTGAATCTCCTAAAAATAACGAAGCAGATGTAATTATCCGCCCTTATTTAAATTGGAAAACAGTTGATTATGCTGATATTTATCATTTACAAATAAGTGAGTTAGATGATTTCAGTGAAATAAAATTTGAAAATTCTGAAATTAATTCAAATACTTTAAAAGTACTTAAAAGTTTAGATGGTTCAACAACTTATTACTGGCATATTAGAGCAATAAATTTAGCTGGAAAAAGTGATTGGTCTGAAACCTGGGCTTTTACAACAATATTGATACCCAAAACTCTTAATCTTGTTTATCCGGGCAATGAAATGGAAGAAATCCCAACCACTTTTAGTTTTAATTGGGAAGAATCTCTTAATTCATTGTATTATCAGTTACAGGTTGCGAATAATCTATCGTTTACTAAATGTGTGATAGATGTAGATAGTTTAACTGTAGCAGAATTTAATTTTTCAACTCCTCTTGATAAAGGAACGACTTATTATTGGCGTGCAAGAGGAAAAAATGATGTCGGGAATGGAGTTTGGAGTGAAACCTGGTCATTTAAAACTGAAGGTTTTTCTGACGTTTTTGATAACAATTTCTGCAATGATTTGTTCTCTCTGAAAGTATCACCTAATCCATTTAAAGAAAATCTATTAATTGATTTTTCCTTGTTTAAACAATCTTATGTAAATATTTGTATAATCAACGTCTATGGAGAAACAATCCTTTCTTTAAATGATGGGAAATTAAATCAAGCAAGCTATAGTTACAATTGGCAACCAATGAGTATTTCAGAAGGTGTTTATTATTTAAAAATTATTACAAACGAAAAACAGAATATTTATAAATTAATATATTTAAAATAATGGATTGTATTTATTATCCCTCGTTCAATAATGATAATAATTATATTAATATTGAGCATACTTTTACAAATCACCTGAAAGCACTTCGCGTTCGTTTGGGTGATAATTTACTGATTACAAACGGGCAGGGCTTGCTTGTGAAAACTGTTTTAATGAACGAAGACAAGCAAAGCTATGTTTTTAAAATATTAGAAAAACTAGAAAATATAGAAAACTTTCCTAATAGATTTGCACTTGCTTTAGGTATTCTTGATTCAAGAGACAGATTCGAATTCGCTTTTGAAAAGGCAGTAGAACTTGGAATTACCGATTTTTTTCCTTTAATTACAAAAAATACTCAAAAAGATTCTGTTAAAAATGAGAGATTAGCTGCAAAAGCAATTGCTGCAATTTCGCAATCTCAAAGAGCAATGCTGCCGATTATTCATAATCCCATTCAAATCAATGAATTAGTTGAGCAATTTACTCATTTTAGTAAGGTATATATTGCTGATATAACTGGAAAACCACTTGAAAATAATAAAAATTCAGAATCTTCTATTGCAATTATTGGGCCTGAAGGTGGTTTTACTGACGATGAATTAGATTTATTAAAAAGTCAAGAAAACTCAACTCTATTTTCTCTCGGAAACAAAAGATTGAGAGCAGAAACCGCTGCTATTGTATCTTTAGGATTATTGTGTACTTAGTGCTAAACCTTAGTGTCCTTTGTGGTAAAGAATAAAAACCACAAAGAACACAATATTCAAAATATCAAATACTTTCATAGTGCTCTTAGTGTAAAACCTTAGTGTCCTTAGTGGTAAAGAAAAAAACCACAAAGGACACAAAGAATTACACTAAGTACACAATAAAAATATCCATAATTGATATTAGAAGAATACACCTACCTCAAGAGGTGAATGAGTAGGTGAGA
>DAIOVK010000531.1:0-2620 GCA_036759045.1 Kapaibacterium sp. (SeqCode)
GGATTTTGACTTTCTATTTTTCATAAGTCCTTATGTCATCTCCATTTAAATAAAGTACTTGCTTTATAAGGGGGTTCGAAATGACATTTTAATTAAATTTATGAAAGCAACTTGGTAACAGCTTGCTGTTCGTATGACTTCTATTTTCAGATTTATAAATACTACATTATTTTTCCAATTACTATTGGTTTTTCGTCTTTCAGTATTTCAAGACAATTGTCAACATCATTTTGAGCAACAACCAATATCATACCAATACCTAAATTGAATACATTTCGCATTTCTTCATCATCTATTTTACCGACTTTTTGGATTAGTTGAAAAATTGGAGGAAGCTGCCAGGAGTTCCAATCTATTTCTAAAGATAATCCCTTTGGAACTATACGCTTTGTATTTCCAATTATTCCGCCACCAGTAATATGAGAAATCCCTTTAAGCAATTTATTTTCTAATAATGGCGAAACAATATGCAGATAAGATTGATGAACTGAAAGTAGCTCTTCACCAATGGTTCCGCTTAATTCGGGAACTTTGGAATCAACAGTAAATTCAGAGAGCAAAACAGCTCTTGCAAGTGAATACCCGTTAGTATGCAGACCAGTTGAGCGTAATCCAATCAATACATCAGCAGTTTTAATACTTTTTCCATCAACAATACTATCTTTTTCGACAATACCAACAATAGTTCCACTGACATCATATTCACCTTCGGAATAAAGCGAAGGCATTTCTGCTGTTTCACCGCCAATAAGTGCGCAACCATTTTCCTGACAAGCAGTAACGAAGCCGGAAATCACCTGCTCGGCAATCTCTGGTTCTAACTTTCCGGTTGCAAAATAATCAAGGAAAAACAGCGGTTTTGCTCCGCAGCAAAGTATGTCATTAACGCAGTGATTTACGAGGCACTGCCCAACAGTAGTGTGCTTATTGGTAAGGAAAGCAATTTTCAGTTTAGTACCGACACCATCGGTGCTTGCAACAAGTATTGGGTGCTTATATTCTGGAAAGCGGGCATCATAGAAGCCACCAAATAAACCAATATCCGTAAGAACATTCTGGTTAAATGTCTTACGGACTAGTGGCTTAATTCGGTTTACAGTTTCGTCGCCGGCTTGAATGTCCACGCCGGCAGTTTTATATGAAATAGCCATATTATTCTTGCATTAGTTCTTTTTCTTTTTGAGCTAGGAATGTATCAACTTTTTTGATATATTCATCAGTTATTTTTTGAATATCTTCTTCGCCTTTTTTTCTGTCGTCTTCAGTTAGTTTTTTATCTTTTTCTGCTTTTTTTATTTCATCAATTTGGTCGCGGCGAATATTTCTAATAGCAACTTTCCCTTCTTCAGCAAATTTTTTGGAAAGTTTCACGAATTCCTTTCTTCTCTCTTCTGTAAGGGGTGGGACTGGAATACGAATAATATTTCCATCATTTTGAGGATTGAAACCGAGGTCGGCTTCAAGTATTGCTTTTTCGATGTCTTTTAGATTTGATTTGTCCCAAGGTTGAATTACGATAGTGCGGGCATCGGGAACAGAAATACCAGCCATCTGTGAAATAGCAGTAGGGGAGCCGTAGTAGCTTGCTTTTACGTTTTCTACGAGAGAAGCTGTAGCTCTGCCTGTTCTAATTTTACTTAACTGACTTTTTGTGAACTCAGCGGATTTATTCATTAAATCGCGAGCATTATTTAAAATATTATTTAATTCTTCCATTGCTTCTCCAAATATTTATTAATATTCTGAAATTAAACTTCCAATATTTTCACCGAGTAATGCCTTTTTCAAGTTATCTTTTTCATTGATATTTAAGACAATAATCGGTACCTTGTTTTCACGGCAAAGAGTTATAGCCGTTAAGTCCATAACTTTCAAATTCTTTTGCACTACATCAAGATAAGAAATAGAATCAAATTTAAATGCTTTTTCATTTTTTTCTGGATCGGAATCGAAAACACCGTCAACCCTTGTCCCTTTAATTACCACATCAGCTTCAATTTCAACTGCCCGAAGCACCGCAGCTGTATCAGTCGTAAAATATGGGTAGCCAGTTCCGGCTCCAAATAAAACGACTCTACCCTTTTCTAAATGTCTTATTGCTCTTCTGAGAATTAGTGGTTCTGCTATTTGCTCCATTTTAATCGCTGTTTGGAGACGTGTAGAAACCCCAAGTCCTTCAAGAGCATTTTGGAATGCTATGCAGTTTATAACTGTTGCTAACATTCCCATATTGTCCCCAGCAACTTTATGTATGTTATGAGCAGCTGCCTGAATACCCCTGAAGATATTTCCGCCACCAATTACTATTGCTATTTGGACGCCTAAGTCGTGAATTTCTTTTATATCATTTGCAAATGTTGATAAAACCTCAGGTGCAATCCCGAATTGTTTTTCGCCCATTAGTGCTTCACCACTTAATTTCAAAAGTATGCGTTTGTATTTTAATTCTGCCATTTATTTTTCTCTATTAGTTAATATTTTCTTTTTTAAGCTATCGGCTATCGGCAGTCAGCTGTCGGCAATCAGCTGTCGGCAATCAGCTGTCGGCTGTCAGCAATCGGCTATCGACAATCAGCTGTCGGCAATCAGCTATCGACAATCAGCTGTCGGCAATCAGCTG
>DAIOVK010000532.1:0-2618 GCA_036759045.1 Kapaibacterium sp. (SeqCode)
AATTAAAATGGCTATCTGGCAAATTCGCAATGGCACCGGAATTTGCTGTGTGAATGTATTGAAATGTGTAGTTATGCTCTTTCAATATATATAACAAATCGTTAAAGCGTTTTAGCTGGATATATGCAAATTCTAAATCGTTAGTTGATTGTGCAAAGTGAGTGCAGATTCCGACAATTTTTATGTTATGAAGATTTCTGGCTATGCTTAAAAAGTGTAGTGTATCTTCGGGATAAATTCCATCTCGGTTCATACCAGTATTGATGAATAGGTGGACTTTGGAAATAATTTTTGCTTTCTTAGAGTAAAAAGAAAGTGCCTTTAAAAATTCTATTGAAGAAGTAGCAGATTGAAGCCGATAATCGCAGATGAGTTTTGCATCGTCATCTGGAGGTGGAACTATAACGACAATGGCACTTGTATCGCCACTATCGCGAATGACTGCTCCTTCTTCCGGATAGGCAACTCCAAGGAAATCTATTCCAAGTTGCCGAAGTTTTAGTGATATGGATACTATTCCATGTCCATAACTGTTTGCTTTTACTACTGCAAGGATAGATGAGTTTGGGGCTATTTGTTTGATGGTCTGGACATTATGTTTTAAGTTACTTAAACTTACTTTGGCTATTGTTGAACGCATTTTTTTCTGTATTTTTAATACTTTTTATAATTTTGTAACAAATAAATTTATAAATTAACACTTTATTTGATTACTTTTGTTTTTTTTCTTATGAATAAATGATAAGCATTATGAAAAAAAATTCAATAATTAGATTAGAAAGATGCTTTAATTTGATTATGAATCAAAATAAATTAGAAATTTTGAAAATTAAATCATTTAAAAGCTTTTGCGCTTTGTTACTCTTTTTATCTTTTATCTTTTCAATAAATTCCTGCAAAACAGTAAAAGCACCCTGTCCGGAAAAGCCGGAATTTGGCTCTCTCGGCTCACTAATTAACACTGAATATGACGATTATCTGCCAGTGATTATTGACTCAGCTTTGTATTACATTTCAATTATTGGCGACAAAGAAGACCGCGAGCAAATGTTTAGTGCCAACATATTCATTGACTCTGTGCCAAAAGCTAATTATATATTCGATATTGACAAGCTTTATGGTGTTACTACTCCCTCGGTTTTTTATGATATTTATAAAAATCAAAAGGAATACTATTTTTCTGCATATCCGGACAAAAGAAGAAAAAACAGCGATATTTATTGTGTAACTGAAAAAGATGGAGAATTTTCAAAACCAATTCGTTTGATAAATACTATTAACACTGAGTTTTACGAATCTCATCCCACAATTTCAAAAGATGGGCAGGTAATGATTTTTACTTCTGACCGAACTGGTTCTACTGGTGAAACTGATTTTTATATTTCACATAAAAATGAAAAAGGAGAATGGACAGAAGCACAAAATATGGGAACTGTAATAAATACTACTTCACGAGAATTGACACCTTTCCTTTTAGACGAAAATACTTTGTTTTTTGCTTCTAATGGGCAAAAGGAAAATAAACAATTTGATATTTATAAAGCTCGGTTAGAAAATTATCAGGTTAATTCAATCCGTCCTTTGACTTTTCCAATAAATACTAGTTTCGATGAAACTGGTCCTTTTATTTTTAATGAAAAAATTTTCCTTGCATCAAACCGATCAGGTGGCTGCGGTGCTTTCGATATTTATGCTTTTGATTTGTGTGGTGCTGCAAAAATTCAAGGAAAAGTTATAGCAAAGAATCCAATTTTTTTAACAACTGGAAAAATTAAATTATTTAAAAATAGCAGCTTAATTTCAGAAAAATTTGTAGATGATGAAGGAAAATTTGAATTTACAGCTAACCCAAATACAGATTACTTATTAAGTTATTCCAGTCCATGTTTTTCTGATAAAGTATTTGAGCAACGCATTTATTCACCTTGCTCTGATTCAAGTTTTGTTGTTTTAGTAACTGATATTGAACTTCCTTCTGAAAAAAATGAATTTTTCTTTGAAGAGTATAAAGTGCCATTTTTTGTTACAGGTTATTATTTGCCTAACACAAAAGATAATTTAAATATTTTAAGGAAAAAATTTGAAAATATAGAGTTTGGTAGTGATGAAAGAACAAGATATATTGAAAATCCCGGCTTTCAGTATGAGCAGTATATTGAAACTATTGACAAGGCAATAAGCGATGCTATTGCTTTCATTTTATCAAAGTTAAGGTACTTGGAAAATCCATGCTCGAAAGGAACAGAACGAATAAATATAACGATTTCTGGCTATGCAGACCCACGCGGAATTTCAGAAAATGCTGTTTATTCTGAATTGCCTATAAACGATAGCGAATTGAGTTTTAAAGTTGATTTAAGTGAGAAAATGACGAATGACCTGCTTTCTCAATTACGTGCTTATTTTACTGCCAAACATTTGCAAAAGGAATTGGATAAAAACAAAAGATATAGCGTTAATAAAAATAAAATTAAGTGGAATATAAAAGGTTATGGAATTGATACAAGCGAAAATATTACAGATATTTATAAAAGAAGGGTGATTATTGAGATAATGATTAATGATTAATGATTAATGATTATTGGCTTATTAGCTCACCTTAAGCATTCCCCTCTTGA
>DAIOVK010000533.1:0-2616 GCA_036759045.1 Kapaibacterium sp. (SeqCode)
TGGGCTGCAATTACTTCAGTTCCAAAAGCAATTGATATTGAAAATCTTGAAAAAGGAAAAGACCGACCAAAAAACGCTATGATTCTATATAATTTTGAGCAGGGAAAACAGAATAAAGTTGAAAGTGTAGAAAATTATACTTTTTCAAATGATTCTAAATGGCTTGCATACAAACTTTACCAAGATGAAAGTTCAAAATCTAAAGATAAAAACAAAAAAATTACCGGCTCCGATTTAATTTTAAGGCATTTAGAAACTGAAGCTGAACTTACTTTTCGTTTTACAACCGAATTTGCTTTCGACAGCTTGTCAAACTATCTTGTCTTTGCTACAGAAGATTTAGACGGGAAAAAGAACGGATTATATTATATTGATTTAAAAGGCAATTTAAGTTTTCCATTAAAAATATTTTCTGCTGAAAGCGTTCATTTTTCTTCGCTTGACTGGAATGAAAAAGAACAAATCCTTTCTTTTATTGTTGCAAAAGAAGACAAGGAAGCTAAGCCAGACTCCTGTTCCTTATATATTTGGAAATCTAAGACCAAAACTCTTGATACAGTCCTTTTAGCAAACAACTGCCCAAAAGACTGGTTCATTCCATTTAAAAATAAAAACCAATGGACTCAGGACGGAGAGCGATTGTTCTTTGGACTAAAACCATATATTGACTCAGTTCCAAAAGAAGAAAAAGTAACTTTTACAGATTCAACTTTTTACAATATTGATTCAATTTTAAAAAAGCGTGAAATTGATATTTGGCATTCAAACGACCCACGAATTAAGCCACATCAAAAAATCTGGTGGAAAGAAAATAAAGACCGAACTTTCCTTTGCTTATATCATCTTGATACAAAACAATACGTTCAGTTAGCAGACCTTGATTTGCCAGACGTTCAGTTCGCTGAAAATCCGAATTTCCTCATTGGAACTGATGACACTCCATATTTACGAGAAGTTACTTTCAATGGCTGGTTCTCCGATTTATATGCTGTTAATATTAATAATGGTCAAAGGAAGCTCGTTTACAAGCGATTAGAAGAAAATCCCCATCTTTCTCCTCTCGGGTTTTACATCGCTTTTTTCAATAATAAAGTATGGTATTTATACGATGCAAGACAAGACACAACTTATAATTTAACAGGAAAAATTAATTCAAACTTTTATGATGAAGAATGGGACGTCCCTTCAGAACCTCAAAGCTATGGAATTGGCGGCTGGCTCAAAAATGATGATGCAATTTTAATTTACGATAGATATGACATTTGGAAGATTTTTACTTCCAGAGGTAATGCTGCACTAAATCTAACTGCAGCAGACGGCAGAGTAAATAATATTACTTTCCGTGTCAGAAATATTGACAAAGATAAAAAATGGTTCATTCCACAGGAATTTATTTATTTATCTGGCTTTAACAATAAAACAAAAGAAACCGGCGTGTATAACTGTAATCTTGAAGTTCTCGGCTCAATGAAAATAATGAATGAACCCAAAAGATTTAATTTACTAACAAAAACAAAGAATTCTGACAAAATTTTATATACACGCGAAAGCTATGATGAATTTCCAGATTTGTGGCTTACCGATTCTGCCTTTTCCTTTAAGAAAAAACTAAGTAACGCAAATCCTCAAATGGCAAATTTCAATTGGGGACGTGCAGAACTCGTCGATTGGACAATCAAATCCGGCGATACCATCAAAGGAATTATAATTAAACCGGAAGATTTCGACCCTAAAAAACGTTATCCGATTGTTATTTATTTCTACGAGCAAATGACAGACGGATTGCATTATTTTAATCAACCATATACTGGACACAACTGGTGCTTCCCGCAATATGTTTCCGATGGATATGTAGTATTTAAACCAGACGTGAAATATACAATCGGATTTCCCGGCGAATCTGCTCTGGAATGTATAAATGCCGGAGTAAAAAAATTGGTTTCACTTGGAATAGCCGATTCAACTGCTATTGGTATTTGGGGACACTCCTGGAGCGGCTACCAAACTGCTTATATGATAACACAAACCGATATGTATGCTGCTGCCATCGCTGGCTGCCCCGTTGGAAATATGACAAGCGCATACAGCGGAATTAGACACGAATCAGGACTTGCACGTCAATTCCAGTACGAAAAGCAACAAAGCAGAATTGGTGGTAGCATTTTCGATTCATTAGACAATTATATTAAAAACTCTCCTATATTTTATGCTCAAAAAGTAAAGACTCCATTCCTGATTATGTTTGGCGATAAAGACCCGAAAGTCCCTTGGGAACAAGGTATTGAGCTTTATCTTGCTTTCCGCCGTGCTTTTAAAAATATTATTTTCCTCGAATACCGAAATGAAGCACATTGGCCTGAGCGCTATCCAAATCGTTTGGATTATGCAATCAAAATTAAAGAGTATTTCGATACTTATTTAAAGAAAAAAACAGCACCAGATTGGATTTTAAAAGGAGTGGAATATAACGGAAGATAGAATATTAATTGATAATTGATAATTGATAATTTCTCTTGTCATTCCGACACGAAGTGAGGAATCTCACAAGTCAATGATACCAAAAGATTTGAGATTTCTCGCTTCGTTACCAATGACATCATTACATTCATTCTGGCG
>DAIOVK010000534.1:0-2616 GCA_036759045.1 Kapaibacterium sp. (SeqCode)
CTATGGAAAAATACAGGTGGTGAGTTCAAAAAGCTATCGGCTATCAGCTATCGGCTATCAGCTATCGGCAGTCAGCTATCGGCTATCAGCTATTAGCTATCAGCTATCGGCTATCAGCTATTAGTTATTAGTCATTAGTCATTAGTATTTTATCTTCAACGAAAAACAAATAACGAATAGCGAATAACCATAAACCAATAATAATAAACCAATAACCAATAACCATAAACCAATAATAATATTAAGAAAGGACTTGTGCTCTGAATATGTTAAAGAGAATTATATTTTTATTTGTAGTGTGTTTTTTTGCTTCTGGTTTTGCTTCACCCAAAATAAACCAATACATACAAAAGGAAAAACCAGGCAAAGATGATATTGTTGTGATTGCTTTTCAATATCCTGTTGGTTGTATAAAATGTGTTCTGCAAATTGAAGATATAATAAAGGTATTAAATCATAAACTTCCTAATAAGGTAAAAGTAATTGCATTGGTTCTTTGCGATAGAGAAATTGAACTGAAAGCGTTTATTAAAAATAACAATTGGAAATATACGGCTTATAAAGTGAAGTTCAAAGAGCTAAAAGATTACGGGGCAACTGAAAAAACAATGATGAAAATCTATAATTCAAAATCTGAACTTTTACTTGATTTATTTTATGATGATAATGAAACAAATGCCAAATTAAAAGCATTTATTGAGTTATATTAAAACATTAGATTTAAAATCTTTTACCCAATTTCAACTTGTTATTAAGTTAATTCTCCTTCCCAAGTGCAAATGGGAAGGAGTAATAAAATGTTTATTATTAATTTATGAATAATATACGATAAAAAAATAAGCAATAAATGAAATATATTCACGTTTGCTTAAATAAGTTTTTTTTTCTTATTTTTCAGAATAAATTGATAATAAATGTTGTTACATAACTCACCTTACGTATTCCCCTCTCGAGAGGGGACAAAGGGGTGTGTTCTTTCTTTCATTTAATATCTAAAGCAATATCAAGGAGATAAACTATAATTAGCATATTTTTTCTCTTTATTCAGAAAGTACATTTTAAATTAAGAAAAAGAACACACCCCTTTAATCCCCTCTCAAGAGGGGAATAAGAAAAGTGGATTTAAAAAAAAATTTATCAACACTACACTTTTTCATTTCTCAAAAGAGAAATTGCATAAGGTGAATTACATAAAATTTATTAATACTATGAAAAAATTATTACTTCTTATTTTTCTATGCTTTACAGCAGAATTATTATCGCAAACAGCGCTTCCAATTCCAGAGCATATAGTAGTGCTAATTCTTGAGAATCATTCTTACTCGCAAATAATGGATTCCTCTGCTGCTCCATATATAAAAAGTTTAGCAGAAGATTCCTGCTCTGCATTATTTACAAATTTCTATGCAATAGAACATCCAAGCCAGCCGAATTATCTTGATTTATTTTCCGGGAATAACCAGGGGGTAACCGATGATGACCTACCTGAAATATTTCCATTTACGACTGAAAATCTTGCGAGCCAATTAATAAAAGCTGGAAAAACATTTATTTCATATTCAGAAGATTTACCAAGTGTAGGATTTAATGGAGCGTATTCCGGAGCGTATGTTAGAAAACACAATCCAGCTGCTAATTGGATGGGAACTGGTGAAAATCAGCTACCAGAAACACTTAATCAACCTCTCACTGCTTTCCCTTTTGATGATTTTAATTTGCTTCCTACTGTATGCTTTGTTGTTCCTAATCAGTCAAACAATATGCACGATGGCACTGACCCGGAACGCATCACTAATTCAGACAACTGGATAAAGAAAAATCTGGATAGCTTTATTCAATGGGTAAAAAATCATAATAGTTTATTTATTCTTACTTTCGATGAAGATAATTATGAATTAACAAATCATATTTTAACAATTTTTACCGGAAAAATGGTTAAAGGTGGAATTTATGCAGAAACACATAACCTTTACAGCATTCTTCGCACTATTGAGGATATGTACGGATTGAATAATATTAGCAATGCTGCTACTGCTACACAAATTTCAAATTGTTGGAAGGAAATTTCTGATGTTAAGCAAAACTTTCTTCCAGAAAATGAATTTAGTATATACCCAAATCCAGCAAAAGATAATTTGTCCATCAAATCATTCGGCAGTTGTTTGAATAATTATAAATTTCAATTATTCAATATTTTTGGAGATAGAGTTTTAGAAGCAAATATTGAAAAGAATACCACTAATATTAAACTTAATGGATTATCAACTGGGATATATTTTTATAAAATAAATGATGGATTTAGTTTTGTAGAAAGTGGAACTATTATTGTTGAATAATCAATTTTTCTACTCCATTCAATTCAGGGCTGATACGTTTTTAAAATACTCTTTAAAGTCATACTATCAACAAGTTGATAGCATGACATCTTTCAACTTGTTATGCTATCAGCTTGCTGATAGTATGACTTATAATTTCAAGGTCTTACTCTTTTAGATGTTTCTGAATGACAGCTTCCAGTCATACTATCAACAAGTTGATAGCATGACATCTTTCAACTTGTCATGCTATCAGCTTGCTGATAGTATGACTTATAATTTCAAGGTCTTACTCTTTTAG
>DAIOVK010000535.1:0-2608 GCA_036759045.1 Kapaibacterium sp. (SeqCode)
CTTGTTGATAGTATGACTGAAAAAAGATGTCATTCCGAACCCCCTGATAAAGCAAATGCTTTAACATAATGGAGAAGACATCAATAAATGCGTCATTCTGGCATACGCCAGAATGACAAACGTAAAGAATGTTGAATAAATTATCAGATTTAACTCCTATTTATCAAAATTCTATTTAGCAATTCAATATTTTTTTTCTATCAGAATAATATTTTATTATATTATATTTTATTATTTTACTTTTGAGGAATCTATTCAACTTTCGGATTGGTTCTAAGTGGTGATATGTTCTTTTATAGCCATAGGAGTAACAAGTATTTCGTATAGCTTGTTCGATATTCAGACTTTACTTTTTTAATTCGTAATAAATTCTTATAATCTGTTTAATATTTTCGTTATCAAAAACCAAAACTTGGTTCATTATTAAATTATCAGAAAGTATTGTGGAAATGTCCGATGAATCAGAGATATTTACAGAAGTAGTTTCAATTGAATTAACAATCTCGTTGGGAAATACCTCGAAATGAGTTTTTCCTATCACTTCATTTTTATTTGCTTTAAATAATTTTTCAAATGCGTAATTAACAAAAAGAAAAGTATTATTAGTTACTTCTTGAATACTTAAAGGAATTGGGAATTTAGTAAAAATACTATTGTAATAATTAATTTTATCATTTGTTAGTTTTAGATTATTCATCAGCCATTGTTGATTGTTTTCTAATTCAAAAGTTCTTTGTTTAAGCTGGTTTTTATCTTCAGATAAAGAACGAATAATTTGAATTAGTTTAGTTAGTTCAAGTTTCTTTTCATTGATAGTGAAACTAATATCTTTATTAGGTCTGATGATTATTAACAGATTGATAATATCTTTTTTTTCATTAAAAACTGGATTAACAGAAAAGATAAATTCAGTATTTGAAATTGTGGTATTATATGAAATAGGAGTTTTTGAATTGATTACTTTTCTATTGGTTTCAATTCGGAATTTAATTTCATCTGGAGTGCCGGTAATAAAAATTTCCTTAAAAAACCTATTTTCAAAATTAGAATTTCTTAGCAGATTGCTTTGTTTTAAGATAATGTTATCTTTTATTGATTGATTTAGGAATTGAATTTTTTGCTCTAAATCTAAAATAATAATTCCATCAGAAATAAGATTGTATATTTCATGAGATTGTTTGACAATTTCGTTAATATCTTTTTTATTTCTGTCATTAGCGGCTTTTATGATAGCATTTGAGGGAATGATTTTAAAATAATGTTTAATAGTTCTATCTAATCTTTTTAATTTCCAAATTAAGAGGAAAATTTCTGAATTTTCATTTTCGCCAACAACTCTTAAAACAATCTCTTTTCGATTCCCTTCAGCAAATTTATTTAAAGTATCTTCGAGATATTCCATCTCTTCAAAAGAACGGATTTCACCATTTTCTAAACCGCGTGAATTCTTTGTTACCTTAAAAACAATTTTCAAGAGATTTTCTCCTCTTTCAAATTTCTTAATAGCAGCTTTAAAAATAATATCAACTGCTCCGTAAGAATTCATTATCCTGAAGTCGCTTGTGGTTTCTACAATAACCAATTCAAATTGATTTAAAATATCAGATAGCTCGTCCTGTTGTTTTTTTACTTTATCATATAGTTGGATAATTTGATTTCTTGATTCATCTTCTGTATAATTTGCCATTTCTCTTTCTTATGTAAAAAAAAACTATATAAAATTATGAATAATTTCTCAATTTTTTTTTTAAATTTTATAAAATAATTGTAACATTTATCTTAATCGGGTTTTATAAAAACAGATATTTGATATTAGTTTTAAGAAAATGAAAATAATGAAAAAAATGTTTGGAAAAGTCAAAAAAATTTGATAATATGAAGATATTTTGAAAAATATATTTTGAAATGTTTATAAATTATTATATATATGGAGGCAGATATGCAAAAGTTTTTATCAAAATCTTTTTTAATAATCTTCATACTGTCCCTGCTTTCAGGATTTTCGTATTCTTTAAAAGCACAAGATACTGAAATTACAGAAGGTAGAGAGTATTGGTTCGGGTTGCCTTATTGCAAAATGAAGCAACATGAAAATATACGTGGTGATGCGCCTATAGTTATGTGGCTATCATCAAAATTCGATACTAAAGTGAAAATGACAATCCCTGAAACAGGTGTTATTAAAAACTTCAAAGTCGATGCTAATAAAATAACACAAGTCGTTTTCGACGACCAGTTAATGTGTAGAGAATCTGAAGTTGTAACAAATAATGGTATTCACTTATTAGCTGAAGACCCAATTTCAGTTTCAATTTATTACAGTTACGAATGGACTGGCGAAGCTTTTCGTGTTATTCCAATTGACTGGCTTGGAAAAAAATACGTAACATTGAATATGTATTTAGACCAAATCGACGAAATGAAACCGCCTCAAATCCTTATTGTGGCTGTTGAAGACAATACCGAAGTTACTTATATCCCAACAAATAATACTGAAAAAGTTAAGGCAAAACAGCAAAAGACAGTTGTATTAATGAAAGGTCAGACATACTTAATTCTTGGCGAAATGAACTCAGCTTATGTGCAGGACTGGGCAAGTGATATTACT
>DAIOVK010000536.1:0-2600 GCA_036759045.1 Kapaibacterium sp. (SeqCode)
TTACTAACTTTTACGGTGATAGTCAGTTTATAAGAAGTGAAATAAAGGATACCTCATCAAGCTACATTGAAGAGGAGCCAATATTCAGAACAGAGTGTTTTTATAACAATGAAACAGAGCAGTTTGTTATAAAAGATTTAAAATTAGAAATAGAAAATATAAAAATTATATCTATAGATGGAAAAATAATAATGAATAAGAAAATATATAATAAACTTAATGAATATAAAATAGAAATGAATAATTTTATAAATGGTTTGTATATAGTTCAAATTCAAAACAAAAATAAGATAAAGAATATATTATTAATAAAATATTAAATTATAATTGTTTTATATGGAGGTTCAATATGAAGTTCAATAATTTACATCAAAGAAGCGTCGGCATGCTTTTTGCCCTATTACTAATGGGTTTCATTTCGATGCTTACTGAGAATGCTTATAGCCAGCCCATCCGTCCTGCAATTCCTCTTTTGAGTTTAACAGGTCAATCAGATGGATGGAATAGTGACTGGTATCCTGATGGAAGAATCTGGATTCCACCATCAAAAGGAAATGAAGTCCGCGAATTCCTTCTTCCGGTTTTTGTAAAAAATCAATGGAAGACTTATCCTCAAACAGCAGATTTCTATCAAGCTGACCCAATTCATTCATTCAAATTTTCTTTGCTTTATGATAGTTCAGCAATAAAGCCAGTTGATATACAAACTTTTCATCCAGTTAATGACCCATTGGATCCAAGATTTAACCTTAAACCAGCTCCATTGGCAAAAGATTTTATCATTGATTGGGACGTATTTACAAATCATACATACAGAGAATTTGTTAATCCCTCAACTCCAATACAAGATAAATTAAAGGGTAAGGAAATTGTAATTTCCGGTATGTCAACAAACGCTTTACCAAATTCAGATGATTTTGAAGTTATGTTATATGTCCGTTTCCAAGTTATTGCAAAAGAAGGTTTAGTTGGAACAGCACGTAAAACTTTAATTTATTTAAATTCTGCTGAAATATTATATAATGATTTAAATGTTGCTAAAACTGCACCTTTTAAAAATTTACGTCCATACAATCCGAATGTTGAATTTGATTATCCAGACCCGGCTGCTTTTAATCATGCAACAGGTTTGGGAGGTTTCTCCGGTATGGCTGGTATTTATAATCGCCCACCAGACCCAACAAATCCTCCGCCAAACTCACAATGGAACGTTGAACCAACTTTACCAGGTGTTATTTACATCAATATTACTGATAATCTTCCAAAAATTAATATAACTTTGGAAAGAGCTATTGGTACTCCATCACCATTTTCATTATTGCAGGTATCTCCCGGTGAATTATGGCATATGACAGACCCAATTACTGACGATGAAGGCAACATTGAAGTACCAGTAAATTCTGGTGATAGAAAGATTAAATTAGCAAACAGCACAACACGTTCAAGAATTATTGATTTAGAAATTGAATCTGACCAACCATGGTTACTTTTCAAAATGAATCAAAATGTTCCTCCCAATACTATTTCAAATAGCTGGGTAACAAAAGGTACAATATTTAGAGTTGACAATAGCATTATGGGAACAGACCGTGACCCGAATGGTGCAACAACTACTTTAGACCCTGAAATTTTATTAAGTATTCGTTGCGACAATACTCAACTTGCTTCTTTACCACAAAAAGCTGGAACTTATGTCGGTTATATTACTTTCAAATCATCTTCAGCTTCAATTTCTCCAGCTCGCCTGAGAGTTACATTTATTAACTTTGCAAATCCAGCTGAGCCAGAATTAGACCAAGTTTATGGTGAACATCGCGGAATTAAAATTAAAGTAAAAAATTCAAGAGGTGCTCTTTCACAATCAACTGAATTAATTTTCGGAACTGGTAACAGAGCAACAACTGGAATAGATACTTTATACGGTGAATTTGCTCATACTACTCAACCAAGTGGATTCTATGCAAGATGGTATCCAACAGAAGAAAAATATATTACACAGATTCCTTATGGTTTCGGTGATTTTGCTCCAAATGATGAAGAACGTTTTAATTTTGTACGCTCTCGTGATATAAGAAGTGCTTATGACACAACTACATCAATAAAATATTTATGTAAATATTCTGCTGGTGGTACCGATAACTTCCCGGTTATTTTAGAATGGGATACAGAAGAATTTCCACCAAACGCTCTTTTATATTTGCGTGATGCTCTTAATGGTATTAAATTTAATATTAATATGAGAGAAGCTACTCATATTGGTGGCACCCGTTATTCATATACTCTGAATGACCCAATGGATACTACTTTTGTTATTGAATATACCTTACCAAAGGTTGTTCAATATATTGATGCAAATAATAAACCAATAATTAAAAAAGGTTGGAATTTACTTTCAATCCCAGTAAAACCATTGGATTTAAATTATAAGAAGATTTATACTCAGGCAGTAAATACTCCTTATAAATTTACTCAAAATCAGTATCAGGATGAAGCCGAATTAAAAGCCGGCGTTGGTTACTTTATTAAATATAGTGATACAGTAGATACACGTTTTGCTGGCGCTCATATTATGCATATTTCCCGTGTTTTTGATAACGAAG
>DAIOVK010000537.1:0-2586 GCA_036759045.1 Kapaibacterium sp. (SeqCode)
ATGAGATGTCTAATTTTAATTCTGGGCTGCTGCTGAGATTTATTTGCTGTTGAATAACTTTAGTTCCAAGCAGGTTTGTTACTGTTAGGGTTGCTTCTTCAAAAGGGACATTTGCCTGCAAGTAAAGTACTTCAGAAGCGGGATTCGGAAAAATTGATATATCGTTATCGCTGTAATAGCGGTTAACGATTTGGATTAAATCAATATTTTCAAATCCATCGTCTCCTTTGAATGAACCAGCGGGTTTTTCTTCTATTGGCAAACCTTCGAGCCAAAGTTCTTCTGTGTATTGCATTGCTTCATCGTTTTTCACAAACAATAAACGAAATTCATTACCCAGACCATTTATTAAATTATATTTTGCTTTTGCACCTTTATTTTCTTTCAAACCGTTGGGAAGATTCAATCTCAATGTTCGCTCTGTTTCCTTGTTTTGAATATAAACTTTGCTGTTTGCATTGTTGCTGCCTTTTAGCTTCAGTGCTAATTCTTTTGCGTCTTCTATTGAAAACCAGCTTGAAGCAATTGTGTCGCTTGAGGTTTCAACGAAAGAAATGTATCCTTCATCGCTAACAACTTTTTCAAAGGGAAGTTTTAAGCTAAATCGCTGCTCGTCTAATTCTGGAGCGCCGAATAAAAAAGATTTTTTGCTTGAATCTGCCGTTTCAAAACCGATATACCAGTCTGCAAGCATTTCATCGCTTCGACCTTTGTAGAAATATTTGGCGGAGGTGATTATTCGCCCTAAATTATTATTATAAACTCTTCTATTTTTCCAAGTATCGTTTGTTTTTTCAATTAAATTTTTGCTTTTTGATAAATGGGGAAGAAAACCACTTCCAACAGATTTTACCCATAAATCATTAATATCTGACGAATCCAAAGAACCCGAAGAAGCGTAAGAATTGCTGCTATAGCTAAATTGACCAACATAAGGATATGCTAAATTTCGTGCATATTTAAAATTTAAAATAACATCGCCGCCGGTGCTATAAGTGTCATCTAATCTTGTTTGATGGATAATGTCTGGTGAATTAATTACGCTGAAATATGACCTGATATAATTCGCGCCAAAAGCATTCCAATTTATTGCTACATTGTTGGTATCATAATTATATATCAACATATTTGATAGAAAATTAAGAGCAGGAGAGTAGTATGAATTAGCTAACTCCCAATAAATTAAATCATAACGGCGACAAAGGGCTTCTACTCCGCTTTTTCTATAGTAACCTAATTTTCTGCTAATTACTGGGTTTTGCACAATAAACAATGAATTATATATGGAAGCAACATTATTGCTTATTTCTATCAATGACGGGTTACCTAAAAACGTTGCTGGTAAATACTTATACAAATTATTTGTTCGTCTTAAACGTGTATATAAAATTCTATTTGGAGCTGAAAATAAATTTGTTTGGTTTTCTTGCCAAACTAAGGCACAGTTGTCCTCCAAGCTGTCTAAATTAGAATAGACGTTGAGTGATGGATGCTTTGCGATTACTAATGGGTTGTAATCATATTTAAAGCTTATTTTATTTCCGGATTGAAAAGTTGCAGTGTTTGGAGTCTTCCAGCCGGCATATATTCCACTTAGTGAATCTGACCAGGCGTAATAATTTCCGTTGCTTGAAGCATTCACTACCGGATTGCCCCATTCTGCTCTGTTATTCCCATTGTATAAAGCTAATTCGTAGCCATTGTTATCTTGAACTAAACCAGATGTGTTCACGTCAAGCTTTGTTTCTGCAACAAAACTTCTACTTCTATTTTTAAAACAAGAAAATACAATATATGCTTTAAGTGAAACGCTATCTTTTCTTACAACAATTGAAGGATAATCGCAGGAAACTAAATTGTTAATTCTGCCAGTTTCATTTATTGTTGAGTCGGAAACAAGAATCTCTGGTTCCCAAATAATGTTTTCTTCAGGACAGTCCTTGCTTATGGGTAAACTTCTGCGGTAATAAACACCATTTGTATTTGGATTTCCAACTATTGGTTTAAAATAAACTAGGTGATAGCGAATAATGTCTGTTTCATTGCCTTCTTCGTCTAGCACTGGATGCATAATTAATTTACTCTGATTCGAATGAGCCAATACTCCTGCTACTGAAGTATCTGGATGAAGTATCTGCACCTTAAGTATTATTCCGGAACCCGGCAACATATTGAAAGTTATTGACTTATCCTGCCCAATAACAGTGTCTATCCTATTCCAATATGCCATCTTTCTGCTGTAGCTCCAATTATCATCGTAAACAGAGTCAGCACCCAACTCTGTAATACGTAAAAGTGCGTATTCATCGGGATTATTTGGATTTACATAATTAAAAGGAAGCGTAATCTGACGCGAGCCAAGGTGGCAGTAGTAATAATTTCTGAATGCTTGGTAACAAGTTGGATTTTTTATAGCATCGCAGCTATCCTCAAATTCCGCTGTTGAATAAAATTGAATTCTTCTATGGACTAATAAAGGAAATGAATTAGGTACAACCTGTTCCCAGCATACCAACGAATTTGTGCGCCTGTTCTGAATTCCTACATAAGCCAAATCATTTATTGAAGTATCTTTATCTTTTAGCA
>DAIOVK010000538.1:0-2581 GCA_036759045.1 Kapaibacterium sp. (SeqCode)
AGTAGTGGTTAAAAAAATTTTCTGGATTCTTCGCTGCGCTTCAGAATGACAGGGGAAAAATTTGTTATCACCATTTAAATAAAGCACTTGTATTATCAGGGAGTCGGAATGACAGGGTAAACAGATGTCAGCTTCTTATAAATAAAAGTCTTCTTCTATCCGGTGGTTCAAAATGTCAATTTCTTAAATTTTCCTGTAATCAGTTTATTAACTTTTGGCTCAAGGAAAATTGCAATGATTGCAAATATTGCACCAGCAAACAAATCAACTACATAGTGATAACGTAGATAAACAGTTGAAAAAATTAAACTTACTCCAAATATATAGAAAATGAATCGTAGTTTTGACCGATTTTTCCATGCAATATATAGATTTGCAATAGTCATCATAGTATGTCCGCTTGGCATACAGTCGCGATTAACCAAAAGTGCGGGATTTATCCCATTATCAACAATTCCTCCTCCAGTATTGATTATATGCCTGAAAGTATCTGCAAGCCATACTCCGGGTATTTCCATAGAAAGATTTTGGAAATCGTATAAAGTAAACCGCGGTCCAATTGCCGGCATAAAATAATATAAAAGATATGAAAAGAAAAATGCAAAAGTAATTAGTCGGGCAACACTATCGAATTCATCATATCTTTTGCTTAGATACATTTCAACGCAATGAGCAACAGGCATTAAGAAAAAAGTCATATATGAAAACTGAAGAAACTCAGTAAGCCAGGGATTATATAGAATTTCAATAGCATCATTGGGATTAAAACCGAAAATATATAAATCCCATTGGATTAAAAGATTATCGTAAAGATGTGGATTGATGATTCTGATGAAAATCTGGGTTTGGTCATAGATAATGAATACAATCGGAAGAATATACAGCAATTTAACTAAGAGCAGGCGTGATTTTAATATTTCTGCAAATTTGTTTGTTGATGTAAAAGCAATAATCGCCAAAATCCCTATATTTGAAGTAATAATAAGTAGAGGGGCTTGGATTCTCGAAAAAAGGGCAATAGTAAAGATAAAATTGATTAAAACTATTGAAATTACATAAATATCAGTACTAACTAAATTGCTTTTCAGTTCTTTAAAAACTTTTGTCATCTTTTTTATATGAATAAATTAAACTGCTTAATTTTATGAATTGGTCTTTTGTTAATTCTTCAGGACGTTTTGTAAAAAATTCTCTAATTTCTTCATTTAAGTTTAAAAAATCATCAATATTAAGTTTTATTTCCTTTTCAAAAAATTGTCGTAAAGAGTTCCTTAGAGTTTTCCTTCTTTGATTAAAAGCAGCTTTTACTACTTTCATAATTGAAGCAAATACCTCAGTATCTAATTGATTTTCAATAAAATTAATTTCAACAACTGAAGAAGTTACTTTGGGTTTCGGAAAAAAACAGCTATTTGAAACATTAAAGCATAATTTTGATTTTGCAACTAATTCGTTAGCAACTGTAAGTATTCCGTATTCTTTTGTTCTTGGAGCAGCTACCAGCCGTTCGGCAAATTCCTTTTGAAGCATAATTACTGCTTTTTCAATGATTTTTGAATTTCTATACAAATAAAAAAGTATTTCGCTTGATAAATAATATGGAATATTTCCAATTATTTTTAATTTCTTACCAGTTCTTTGAAAAAGATTATTAATATCAAATTTTAAGATGTCTTGATGAATTAAACTGAAATTTGGGAAAATGTTTTGAGGGAAAAGAACAGATAGAGTTTCAACTGCCCGGGCATCGTATTCAATCGCAAATAACTTTACTTCTTTTTCGAGCAGCAAAGATGTTAAGGCGCCTGTTCCCGGACCTATTTCAAGCAAAATATCATTATTTTCTGCTTTTAACAAATTAACAATTTTATTTGAAATATTTTTGTCTATAAGGAAATTCTGTCCTAAAGACTTCTTTGGTGCTATGCTTTTTAATCTGTTCAAAGAATTATCTAAAAAGTATTAAATTCATTTGCTAATATTTCCTGTGTTTGTTCTAATGATTGAGAAACTACTTTTACGTCAGCAATAACCGGCATAAAATTGGAATCTCCATTCCAGCGCGGGACAATATGGACATGCAAGTGGTCAGGCAAACCGGCTCCTGCTACCCGCCCAAGATTCATTCCTATATTGAATCCATTTGGATTAAATACTTTTGTTAGTATTTTAGTTGCCTTGCGGGTTGTCTGCAATATCTCAAAAGCTTCTTCATCAGGTAACTTGTCCATATCGCCGGTATGTTTTTTAGGAGCTATTAAAATATGCCCATTATTGTAAGGAAACTTATTTAGCATTACAATACAAAACTCAAAACGGGCAACAACCAATCTTTCCTTTTCCAGTTCAACTGCATTTATTGCTTCGCATATAAAACAGCCCGCTTTCTGACTATTTTTCTCTTCTTTAAAAGTATCAATATATTGTGAGCGCCAAGGTGACCAAAGTATTTCCATAATTCACTTTTTTATTACAAAATTAAGATAAATTTAGGAATTTTTTGCAGTTTATTTGAATTTATTTGAATAAAAATTCAGAATTCAAGATATTTCTTAGTATTTGATTTGTTTTATATGAGTTA
>DAIOVK010000539.1:0-2576 GCA_036759045.1 Kapaibacterium sp. (SeqCode)
CGAAACCGAAATAAATGAGTTAGTCATTAAATCCTGGTCTATCTGGACAAAAGAAAAATCAACATTCGATTGGTTCTACGATTCAAAAGAAATGTGCCTTTTTTTAGAAGGAAAGGTAATAATTGAAGCAAATGGCGAGAAAATTGAAATAGGCAAGCATGATTTCGTTACTTTTCCAAAAGGATTATCTTGCGTTTGGAATGTAATTGAGCCAGTAAAAAAACATTATTTTTTTGAATAATTTTTCTTCTTTTTCGTCATTACCTCGAATTTAATATTATAAAATAATATTACGTGAGGTTTTAATGAATAAAAAATATGTTTTTGGAGCAGGATTCTCAATAATTTTTATTATTGCAGTAATCATAATCATATCAAATTTAAATTCAGTATCAAATTTATTTGCTCAGGACAGCATTGGAGCGAGCAAACCGCCGGTAGTAATCAGTCCTCAGGTTGATGCAATGAATAATGCTTTCGTAGCTGTGAGTGAAGCAGTTCTTCCAACAGTAGTAAGCATAAACGTTGAAATAGAAACTTCTGCCGGAAAAAATCAATTTCAAGACCAGTTTAAAGATTTCTTTGAATTTTTTGGAATGCCTCAAGATGAAGGCGAAGAGCAAGGGAAAAGGCGTTCAGAAGGAAGTGGCTCTGGGGTAATTATTTCACAAAATGGGTATATTGTTACAAATAACCACGTAGTCGAAAATGCTGTTAGCATTAAAGTAAAAACTTATGATAAAAAAGAATATAAAGCAGAGCTAATCGGAACAGACCCCCTTACTGATTTGGCTCTTATAAAAATAGATGCAAGCCCACTGCCTGTTGCTCATCTTGCCGATATGGACAATGTTCGAATTGGCGAATGGGTCCTTGCTGTTGGCAATCCTCTCGGCTTAAATTCAACTGTTACTACCGGTATAGTCAGTGCTATTGGCAGAGGTGAGCTATCGCTTTCTCGTGATAAAGATGGATATTCAATTGAAAATTTCATTCAAACTGATGCTGCAATTAATCCGGGAAACAGCGGTGGTGGCCTTTTCAATCTTCACGGTAGTTTAGTGGGGATTAATACTGCTATAGCCACAAGAACCGGCACTTACATAGGTTATGGATTTGCTATTCCTATTGATTTAGTGCGTTCTGTCGTTTTGGATTTGATGGACGATGGAAAAATCAATCGCGGCTATATTGGAGTTAGCATTAGAACTGTTGATGAAGTCGTTGCTAAATCGCTCGGACTTGACAAAGTAGAAGGCGCTTTGGTTCATAATATACTTAAAGATTCACCCGCTGAAAAAGCTGGTGTTGAATCAGGGGACGTAATCCTTGAAGTTGATGGCAAAAAGATTTCTACTTCCAACGAATTGCAAAGCACAATTGTTATGAAAAGAGCTGGCGATAAAGTGAATTTAACTATTTGGCGCGATGGCAAAAAAATCAACAAAACCGTTAAGCTTGAACCAAGAGATAAAGACACTGAAATTGCCTCAGCAACTAAAGGTGATGAAGAAAAAGAAGAAGTATCATCTTCAGTAGATTTTGATAAACTTGGTTTTACTGCTGAAACTTTAAACAAAGATATAAAAGAAAACTTTGATGTAAAACAAGGTGCTTACGTTACAAAAGTAAAACGTTACAGCTTGGCTGAGCAACGCGGTCTTGTTCCGAATGGAGTGATTATAAAAGCAGACCGAAAGGAAATAAAATCTCCTTCAGATTTGAAGAAAATTGTTGATAGCAAAAAATCTGGTGAAACAATTTTACTACATTTAAAATACAAAGACCAGACCCGTATTGTTGCTTTTGAAATTCCATAGCAAAGTTTTTTCTTATTTTTTTCAAAGAGATTAAGTAGTAAAAAAGCCATACGATAAACAAGTTTATAGTATGGCTTTTTAAAAAATTCATTTTCTCAAAAATTCAGAACTCATTGCCCCGTAACGAAAATAAAGGAGTTAGGAGATTTGCTTCGTAAAGAATAATTTCGCATTTAATCTCCATAATAAATTATGGAGTTACTCTAATTGTTAGAATAACTCATAAATTTATTTAGGAGTTATGTGTTTGCAATTTTATAAAATTATATTTTTTAATTATCAGAACTATATTAATAGCGAAATAACGAACTACGAGGCATCAGTAGTTCTGAACTTGGAATTAAACATATACAGCATAGAATTTTTTTTTCAATAAACCATTGTTGAATTCATTTGTAGTCATTTTTAAAATATCCATAGGAATGTGATATTTTTTTAATGCAGCAATTTCTGCGTTCTTTGTAATATTAGCTCTTTCAAAAATATTTTTATTTTCAAAACAATCGGAAACAATAATTAAGTCAATATCACTTTCAGGTGTATTATTACCTGTTAATTGAGAGCCAAATAATGCTATACCTTCGAGTTCTATACCTAATATATGAATTTCATTCCTTAGAAATTCAATGATATTACTTACTGTTGTTTTATCCATAATAGCACTTTGTTTGTTTGTTCTAAAATATTACTTGTAATCTCTTTAGTATAAAATTTAATGAGATTTGATAAGTCTTGAGGATATCTGGTTGGAATAGC
>DAIOVK010000540.1:0-2565 GCA_036759045.1 Kapaibacterium sp. (SeqCode)
TTATGTCATTTCCATTTAAATAAAGGTCTTCCTTCATTTTGGGGTTCGGAATGACATAAGATAATAAGTCTTTTAACGAATTACTGCGCTAGAATAACAGTCTTTAATACTCTTTTATATTTTTACTCTCCTGAAATAGAAATACCATTAACTTTAATAGTCGGACCAACTGTAGAGCGGTCGAAAACTAAATCATTACCAATCATTTCGATGTTCTTTAAAATATCAGCGAGATTTCCGTTAATAGTAATTTCATGAACTGGATATGTCAATTCCCCTTTTTCAATCCAAATACCGTAAGCACCTGTAGAAATGCTACCAGTTGAAGGCATAGTCCCTTGTCCAATAGTTTTAACGAGTAATAGTCCTTTATCAACAGATTTGATAATTTCTTCTGGGCTATTCTTTCCAGCTTCAAGATAAAAATTGGTAGTTCCACCGGCGTGTCCGGTTGATTTCATATTAAGTTTTTTTGCTGAATAAGTATCAAGCAGATAATTTTTCAAGATACCATTTTCTAAAATTGGGGTTGAACGAGTTGGGACTCCTTCACTATCGAAAGGACGGCTACCGAATTTGCCCGGCATAGTTCCGTCATCAATAATTTTTAGATTCTTTTGAGCAATTTCCTGATTAATTTTTCCAGCCAAATAGCTTTGATTCATATATATCATTCTACCTGTAATGCATGAAGCCAGAAAACCAAGTAATCGGGCTGTCATTGCTGGCTCCATTACGATAGGAACACTTTGAGTAGAAATTTTCCTTGAATTTAGCAATCTTGTAACGCGGTGAATAGCTTTTTTAGCAATGTTTTCAGCGTTCTCTAATTTATCGAATCCAATGGCATTACTCCACCATCCATCTTCTACTTTATTATCGGTATCTCCTGCCTGCATATAAACTCCGGCATTTGAACTGGAGCTTTTGTAAGAACCGACAAAACCATTTGAATTAGCAAGATATTCTTCTGAAACATAAGTCCCGCACCAAGCGCCTGAAGAAACTGTAATTCTTTTATCAGCCATAGCAATTTTTTCTAATTCCATAGCAAGCTTGATTTTCTTTTCAGGGCTTACTTTCAAAATATTTGGGTCATATATCTTTAGCTTATCAGCACTTATTTTAATTTCTTCCTTTGTAGGTAAAACAGCAAACTCGTCTTTGCTTGTGTATTTAGCTCTTTTAATTGCATTATCGACCAAATCAAGAATGGTTTGCTCTTTGAAATCTGAAGTTGATGCAGTAGCTACTTTGTTATCAACAATCGCTTTAAAAGAAATAATTTTTGAGCCAGCTTCGACTAATTTTTCAATTTTTTGCTCACGTATTTCGGCAGTAAATTCTGTTCCGGAGCTTATTACGACCTGAGCTTCGCATTTTGCTTTCGATTTAGCATAGCTAACAATTTGCTCAGAAAGGTTAAGTAAATTATTTACATCTAATTTCATGCTACACCTCCTACGGTCATTTTCTTAATTCTTAAAGTCGGAGTACCAGCGGTTACGGGGACAGATTGTCCTTCTTTTCCGCAGGTGCCAAGGAAAAAGCCAATATCATTACCAACCATATCAACATCTTTAAGAATTTGAATATTTGAGCCAATTAAAGTACAATTCTTAAGCGGTTGAGTGAGTTTTCCATTTTCGATTAAATAGCCGAGATTGACTGAGAATGTGAATTTTCCTGTATTGCTAACCTGTCCGCCTTGATAGGAAATGGCATAGAAACCTTTTTTAACGTCTTTTAAGATTTCGTCATGCTCGCTTGTCCCATTTGCTAGAACAGTATTGTTCATTCTTGGAATAGGAACATTTTGATAAGTTTCGCGTCTTCCATGCCCATTTGCATTTGCTTTTAGCATACGAGCAGCTAATTTATCATTCAAAAATCCAATTAATTTACCTTTTTCAATTAAAACAACATTTTCAGTTTTTGTCCCTTCATCGTCAACCGACATTGTGCCACGATAATTGGGAATAGTGGCATCATCATAAATAGTAAGCAAAGGATTGGCAACCATTTCGCCAACTTTATCCCACATAATTGTTTGTTTTTTCCAAGCCGAATCCCCTTCAAGTGGATGACCTACTGCTTCGTGAATCATAACTCCAGAATCTCCTGCTTTTAAAACAACAGGATATTCACCGCCGGGAGCTTCTTTAGCTTCAAGAAGAATAATAGCTTCCTTTGATGCTTCTAATCCAATGTTCTTTGGTAATGATTCATTCTTATAAAAATTATATCCAATTCTGCCGCCAGCTGATTTATAGCCAGAGCTTTTGTTACCATTTTCTTCTGCATTAGCTACTACAGAAAGACGTGCCTGAGGGCGAACGTCAGTAACAAACACTCCATCGCTGTTTGCTATTGTTACTATTTGAATCTCGTCAGCAAGAAAACTACTAACTTTTGTTATTTTCTTGTCATAATTTTTGGCTGCATCATATCCTTGTTTTATTAATTTGATTTTCTCATCAAGTCCTAATTTGCTAAGTGGTTCACCTAAATCATATAATTTTGCATTAACTTTTAAATCATTGAAATTTGCCACTTTATATTTAC
>DAIOVK010000541.1:0-2555 GCA_036759045.1 Kapaibacterium sp. (SeqCode)
AAGAGAACAAGAACACACCCCTTTAATCCCCTCTCAAGAGGGGAATAAGAAAAGTGGATTTAAAGAACGTATCAGCCCTGCCCCTCTTGAGAGGGGAATGGTAAATGTGTAAAAAAAATAGAGTTTCAACTTAACTTTAAATTTGAATTGCATAATGTGAGTTATTGAGTTAAATGTCATTCTGACGGATGTCAGAATCCATATTCCAACAGTTATTCTTGGACAATTATTAAAAAAATGTTTTTACTTTTTGGAAATGAAATAGAAACAAGCCATACTATCAACTTGTTTATCATATGGTTTGAGAGATTAAAATGTTTTTCATTAATCGAATACACATTATAAAACATAATGACAAATTCAGAAGAATATAAGAATTTTTTTCTTGAAGTAAAGAAGAAAATCAGAGATGCTCAATACGAAGCATTAAAAGTGGTTAATACCCATTTGATAAATCTCTACTGGGATTTAGGCAAGATGATTGTTGAAAAGCAAAGCAGCTATAGCTGGGGAAAATCTATAGTCGAAAATCTCTCTAAAGATTTACAATTAGAATTTCCCGATATAAGAGGTTTTTCAGCCCGCAATCTATGGAATATGAAAGTATTTTATGAAGAATATCATAGTATTGAAATTCTGCAACCATTGGTTGCAGAAATTAGTTGGGCTAAACATCTTGTTATTATGAACAAATGTAAAGAAGTTCAGGAGAAGCGGTTCTATATACTTTCTACGAAGAAATTTGGCTGGACAAAAGATGTTTTGATTCATCAGATTGAGAACAAATCTTATGAGAAGTATTTACTTAATCAGACGAATTTCGATTTGACTGTTTCTGAAAAAATAAAAGAGCAGGCAAAACTTGCAGTAAAAGATTCTTATACCTTTGATTTCCTTGAACTTTCTGAACAACATTCTGAAAAGGAATTAGAAACTGAATTAGTTAAAAATATTAGGAAATTTCTTTTAGAAATGGGTACTGACTTTGCATTTATTGGAAATCAATTTAAATTAACTGTCGATAATAAAGATTTTTTCATTGATTTGCTTTTATACCATAGAGTTTTAAGATGTCTTATTGCGGTTGAACTGAAGGTTGGCGATTTCAAACCGGAATACAAAGGAAAAATGGAATTTTATCTGAATGTGTTGAATGATAAAGTTAAGTTGGAAAACGAAAACGATTCTATCGGGATTATCATTTGTAAGGAAAAAAGCAGAGCTATCGTTGAATATGCAATTAAAACATCTCTTCATCCAATTGGAGTTGCAACTTATCAGATTAGTAACGTACTTCCTGCTCAATATGAAAAACTACTTCCATCAGTTGAAAAAATTTCTGAAAAAGTTGAATTTATGAACTTTTAGCTTATAAAAATGACAAAGGAAACCATAAAACAAAAGCGAATTCGTGCAAAAAAAATAATTGATATTTTAGATAATGAATACCCTGAAGTAACAATTCAATTAAATTTCTTAACTCCTTTTGAGTTGCTTGTGGCTACAATACTCTCTGCTCAATGCACAGACGCAAGAGTAAACATTATCACAGAAGAACTATTTCAAAAGTATAATACTCCACAGGATTTTGTTGATATTTCACAAGATGAACTTGAAAAACTGATTTTTTCTGCCGGTTTTTATAAAGCAAAAGCTAAAAATATAAAAGCAGCAGCCGAAAAATTGATTAGTGAATTTAATTCTGTAGTTCCTAATAAAATGGAAGAATTGCTGAAACTGCCCGGAGTTGGAAGAAAAACAGCTAATGTAATACTAAACCACTGTTTCAATACTCCCGGAATTGTTGTTGATACCCACGTAATTCGAATTGCTAATCGGCTCGGTTTCGTTGAAACAAGCAATCCAGACAAAATTGAGTTTGAACTAATTGAAATTATTCCAAAAGAGAAATGGGTTATTTTCACACATTATTTAATTAATCACGGAAGAAAGGTTTGCAAAGGACGAAAGCCAGATTGCGAAAACTGTAAAATTTCGTATTTTTGCCCAAGTGCAAGTATTTATAACTTATGATTCAAAAATATAATCTAAGTATAATAAAGATTTGAATAGTAAGTTTAAGTTTTAATTTGTTTAAATAAATTCAAATTTTTTTTAGTCATCAGTCATTAGTCATTGGTTGTAAGTTTATTAACCAATGACCAATTACCAATGACTATTTGATATTGATTGATAAAAATTTTACATCAATTCTTCAAAAAGAAAAATATATAATGACAATAAGATTGAAGTGCTATAAGTGTATGCTTAAACAAATTGAAAAAAGTATTAAGAATTACTTGTATAAAATCATTAAACTGATTTTTCGTAACAAGCAGTTTTCCATACCTGTAAAGTCAGACAAAATAAAGAAAATTCTTATTCTGCGTTACGATGTAATTGGCGATATGATAGTTACCTTGCCGGCTATTGATTTGTTAAAACAGAATTTGCCTAATGTTGAAATTCATATCATTTGTTCAGAAAGAAATTTCCCAATTATTAAAAATGACAATAGAATTAATAAAATCTTTACTCTCGAAGAAAAATTTTTT
>DAIOVK010000542.1:0-2553 GCA_036759045.1 Kapaibacterium sp. (SeqCode)
TAAATGGAGATGACATCACTAAAAGCGTCATTCTGACGGATGTCAGAATCCATCTATATAATCAACCCACGGGTTAACCCGTAGGTTGATTTACATTTTTTAAGTTATTAGTCATTAGTATTTTTTCTAACAACGAATTACTAATGACTAATGACTAAAAAGCAATATGGATTCTGGCATACGCCAGAATGACAAGAAAAGATGTCATTGTTTGACAGCAAGAAATCCCAGAAATCCAAAATGCGAGCAATACTATAATTTAGAATTTCTGTAATTCATTAATTTTTAATTAGTTATGAATTTTTATTAAATTTTTGAAGAATATAGGTTAATTATTAGTATTTTTTTAATAATATGTTTATTTTTGTATAAAATATATTTTAAAAACAAAAAGAGAAAAAAAATGCAAATAGGAATAATCGGACTGCCATACTCAGGAAAGACTACATTCTTTCAAACAGTTAGCGAGCAGGAAATCGACCCAATGCAATTACAAAAAAAAGAAATATTTGAAGCTGTAATTAAAGTGCCGGACGAAAGATTAGATTATTTTACTGACGTTTTCAATCCGAAGAAGAAAGTAAACGCGACGCTTACTATTATTGACTATTCTATAATGCAGAAGAGTGAGCAGCAAAATAGTATATTTCCAACTGCTTTCCTCAGTAAAATCCGCTTAAATGATGCGTTAATTTTGGTTGTTCGTGGTTTTAATGATGATAGTATTCCTCATATAAAAGACAGCATTAACATTTTCAGAGATATACAGATATTGGAAGATGAGTTGCTTTTTTCAGATACTTTCTTCGTTGAAAACCGACTGGAAAAAATTGAAAAAGAACTTATGCGGCAGAAAGTTAAAGACCAATTAATCAAAGAAAAAGAAATTATGGTTAAATGGCAAGGATATCTTCAAGATTCAAAACCACTTTCTGATTTCGAGCATAATGAAGAAGAAATTAAACTAATAAAAAATTACCAAATGCTAACCGCAAAACCGCTACTTATTGCTGTAAATCTTGATGAAAGCGATATTGAAAAAAGCGAGCAGATAATAAGTGAAATAAGAAACAAAATAATCAGGCAGAACGTTAGAATTGAGCCATTTTTTGCGAAAATTGAAATGGAATTGATGCAGCTCGCTCCTGAAGAAAAACTCGAACTAATGGCTGAATATGGCTTAAATGAATCTGCTCTTCACAGATTAATCCGTAGCGCTTATGACGTTTTGGGAGTTCAATCATTTTTCACTGTAGGAGAAGATGAATGTCGGGCCTGGACTATAAAAAAAGGTATGAATGCCCAAGAATCTGCCGGAACAATTCACACAGACTTTTTCAATAAATTTATTCGTGCAGAAGTGGTTGGATATAAAGATTTCGTTGATTGCGGCTCATTCCCAAAATGTAAGGAAAAAGGGGTTTTCCGCTTAGAAGGAAAGGAATACATCCCAAAAGATGGTGATATTTTACATATCAGACATAGTTAATTGTCTTGTCATTCTGACATTCGTTAGAATCCATCTTCAAAATAGTTTTTATAGGTAATTAGTTATTAGTATTTTTACAAATAACCAAAAAGTAAGATGGATTCTGGCATACGCCAGAATGACAAGAAAAGATGTCATTGGCAGGCGCAGAGTGAAATCTCAAGAAAAGCTGTCATCTATTGGCTGTTGGCTATCAGATTTTAATCACTGGTCATTGAGCGTAGTCGAAATGACAAATAACCCACTAATAACTTATGAGATCTCTCACTTCGTTACCAATGACATCTTTTCTCAGTCATACTATCAACTTGTTGATAGTATGACTGAAAATGCTCTTATACCCACTTATCCTTATTACTATTCTTCAGTTCCACTACACAGCGTTTTACTTCCTGCACCCTGTCCTTTGGGCATACGAGAACTGCATCGTCAGTCAATACTACCACTAAATCATTAATACAAAGAGTAGCCAATACCATATTATTATCTTTTGAAGTGTTGATTAGCACTGAATTTTGTGTGTCAATTACAATGTTGTTTCCTTTGCTTAAATTATTGCTATTGTCGCTTGGAAGCACCCGACTAAGCGAATCCCATGAACCGACATCGTCCCAGTTGAAAATTGCTTTTGCAATTACAACGTTTTTTGCTTTTTCCATTAAACCATAATCTATTGAAATATCCGGAAATGCTTCAAATATTGGAGCAATGCTCTCGAGCGAATCCGGTAAAGCAACGTTTGTTTTATTTTTGTAATGCACTGCCATTTCTGGTATTTTGCTTCCAACCTCAAAAAGATGTTCTGTTAGTTGATTAATGAATGTATCAAGTCGCCAGAAAAACATACCGCTGTTCCAAAGGTATTTCCCACTTTCAAGAAATTCTATTGCTTTTTCGTAATTTGGCTTTTCGCAAAAACGGACAATGTTTTGAATTTCTACTTCGTTGCTTTCATAATCGAATGGTTTTGGGAGTTCGATATACCCATAGCCAGTTTCTGGACGCTGAGGTTTAATACCAATGATTGCAACTTTCTCATTGCTTTCAACATAATCTAAGGTAGA
>DAIOVK010000543.1:0-2540 GCA_036759045.1 Kapaibacterium sp. (SeqCode)
CGTTATTAACAATTTTTCTTTTTTGCTACTTTTTTCTTTTTGTTAATAACTATTCATTATGTTAATAACTTTATATATTATATTATTTTATATTATATTGTATGTTATATACTTATGACAAATATATTTTATATGTTTTATTAACATATTTTAAACAACCGCTGTCAGTCTATGTGAATAACCAATATTCAAACTTTCAAAATATACCTCTGCTGGCGTTCTATACCCTAATGACTGATGAGGGCGTTCATTATTGTAAAAATTTATAGTATGACATTTATAATAAAATCTCCTTAACAAGTGCAAATTGTTAAAGAGATTTTGTTGATTTTTAAAATATGCTATTGCCATTCTATCAACAAAATGATAGTATGGCAATAAACATATCGGCAGTTTTGAAAATGCGGAATTAAATCAATTCTTTAATATCATCTAAATTTAACCCATCAACTTTAACTTGATTATTTGCTACTTTTATAAGTAAATTTTCGTATTTGATATTGTTAAGTTTAGCAATATTAAGTGAAGAGAGTAATCTTACTTTAGCAATAAGTAATTTTTCCTCAATAGGTTTACTCAGGAAGTCGTCTGCACCGGCTTCAATAGACTTTATTTGATTAGCAACATCATTTAAAGCAGTTACTATTACCACAGGAATGTGGCTGGTGTGAGCTTGTTCTTTTAATCGTTTAACAGTTTCATAGCCATCAAGGCGAGGCATCATCACATCAAGAACAATCGCATCAGGGTTTCTTTGTTCGACTTTTTCCAAGCAGTCTATTCCATCATAAGCTTCAGCAGCATCATATCCATTTGCTTCAAGATATCTACGTAAGAGCTTAGTAGTAATTCTGTTATCATCAACAACTAGTATAAATGGTTTTTGCATAAAATTTAACAATTTAATTTAACATATTATTCTGTTTTTTGTTTTTTTTTAATAATATTTAAAATTACAATTTTCATTTCTGGAAAATAAAACAAATATTTTGAAAAAACAACTAAAAACAATATATTTTTCTAAATTAATACTTTTTTAATAAAAAACAAACTCTTAATTTTGCTTTTTTAATTTGTGTAAAAGGAAAAGTATGAAAAGAACAAAAAAAGAACATTACAAAATAGCTTGGCTTCCCGGTGATGGAATCGGTAATGAAGTGCTTGAAGCTGCTAAAATTGTATTGGATAAAGTAAACCTTTCAGCAGAATATATCCACGGCGATATCGGCTGGGAATTCTGGTGCAAAGAAGGAGATGCTTTCCCGGAAAGAACAATAGATTTATTAAAGAACGTTGATGCTGCTATGTTCGGCGCTATTACTTCTAAACCAGTGAAAGCAGCTGAAGCAGAGTTAGTCCCGGAATTAAAAGGAAAAGGGCTAATTTATCGTTCTCCTATTGTAAGAATGAGACAACTTTTCGATTTATATATTTGCCTCCGTCCGACTAAAGCATATCCTGGCAATCCGCTTAATTTCAAAAATGACATTGATATAGTTATGTTCCGTGAAAATACCGAAGACCTTTATTCCGGTGTTGAATTCAACACTGTTCCAGATGAACTTGCCAGTACCTTGTCAAAACTATCAAAGCCATTCGACAAATTTAAGGATTTAAATAGTAATGAATATGCCATTTCCTGTAAAATTAATACAAAAAAAGGTTCGGAAAAAATTATCCGTGCTGCTTTCGATTTTGCGAAAGAAAATGGTAGAAAAAAAGTTACTATAGTTCATAAGGCAAATGTCGTGCGTGCAACCGATGGTTTATTCCTTGATATTGCTAAAGAAGTTGCTAAGGATTATCCCAATATTATTTTTGATGAAGCAAATATTGACGCTATGACTATGTGGCTGCTCAAAAATCCATATAACTATGACGTCCTTGTTGCTCCAAATCTTTATGGGGATATTATATCCGATTTATGCGCCCAAATGGTCGGTGGTCTTGGTTTCGGCTGTTCCGGAAACATCGGCGATGAACTTGCCGTCTTCGAACCAACACACGGCTCTGCTCCAAAATATTTCGGTCAGTATAAAGTTAATCCAATTGCTACTATTCTGGCTGCTAAAATGATGCTTGAATGGCTCGGCGAAGATGAAAAAGCTGCTAAAATTGAAAAAGCCACAGCTGAAGTCATCAAAGAAGGAAAAGTCCGGACTTACGATATGGGTGGTTCTGACAAAACTCTTGACATTGCAAAAGCTATTGCAGATAAAATATAATTTAATATTTTACCTGAATAATTCATCCGATGACTCGCAGTCATCGGATGAATAGATTCGCTAACAATATTAGAAATTATAAAAATTAGAGATAAAAACTTTTTTTTAATAGTTAATTGCAAATCATTTATTATCAATTTTTACTGAATATTTTCCATTAAATATATGAATAATACAGGTTTAGCTATACCATCATTTTAAGATGGTATTATATTTAAATTAGTAATGTCATATATTCTCCTTCCCAATTGAACTCTAAAGATTATACACATCTTTAAAACGTGCTGCTATTCTACTTATCCCGTTAGGGATAAA
>DAIOVK010000544.1:0-2536 GCA_036759045.1 Kapaibacterium sp. (SeqCode)
GACACTCTAATTTGTCATTTCCATTTAAATAAAGCATTTGCTTTATACGGGGGTTCTAAATGACAAGACTACGAAATAGCAAACTACGATAGATACATCAGGAGTTCTGAAATTAGCTATATCGAACTGCTTCTATTCAGTTCTTAGAAATTTATAAACTATGCCTGCAAAGATAGCTCCAGCAATCGGAACAACAATAAAGAGCCATAACTGAGCAATTGCCCAATCACCAACGAAAATTGCCTGACTAATACTTCTTGCAGGATTAACAGAAGTGTTGGTTACAGGAATAGAAATTAAATGAATGAGTGTAAGCGTAAGACCTATTGCAATACCTGCAAATCCCTTCGGTGCTTTTTCGTCTGTTGCTCCAAGGATAATCAGTAAAAACATAAAAGTCATTACAAATTCTGATACAATGGCTGCAAACATACTATAACCGCCGGGTGAATGCTCTTCATAGCCATTAGCAGCAAATGTTCCAATATCGCTTCCATTGCCTGTTACAATGATATATAAAACAGCTGCTGCAACGATTCCACCTAAAATCTGAGAGATAATATATGGCAGAATTTCTTTTGCACTAAATCTGCCGCCAGCCCATAATCCTATTGTAACAGCGGGATTAAGATGAGCGCCGGAAATATGCCCTAAAGAATATGCAATGGTAAGGACAGTTAGACCAAATGCCAATGAAACACCAACAAGTCCAATACCAACATTTGGAAAAGCAGCTGCCAACATTGCACTACCACAGCCACCTAATACCAACCAAAAGGTCCCCAAAAATTCGGCTAAACTTTTTTTCATAATTTTTTACCTCTCCTACTCTTATGGCTTTTCGGAATTCGCCCCGTTTTTTAAAAGTGGTTTCTGGACTCCACATATTCTGTTTAATATTTAGTGTAAATTCATTGACTTAAGTTATTTAGACATTATCTTTTTATTCTAATTATTTAAATCAATTTGTATTGTTTCACAAAGTATCTTTAATTCTTTTAATTCAGATTTAATCTGTTTAAATATTTTCGATTTTATTTTCTGCCCTATAACAAGACAGATTAAGTTCATCGGAAATTTCCATTTAATCTTTGAATTTACAGTAACAGTTGATTTATTAATTCCACCAATAACAGAATAATCAACATAAACATTGTGTATTTTACTTTTTATGTGAAATGAAATCAATTTATTAGGTATAAAATCAATTATTTCACCATACATTACGAGGCATTCCCCATCTTCTTCCAGTTCTTCTTTAAAAGTCGTTCCAATTCTTTCAGCTGTTTCTTTAATTATTTCACCACTTTTTACATTTTTTTGCCATAGCATTGCTTTAGCTGGATTATTTATCCATAAAAAAATTTTTTCTGGATTTTTTGAAATTTCAATTTCAGCTTTAATTTCCATTGTCTTTCTTTTAAAACTAATTAAATTATTTACTTATTAAATATCTTGCAAATCTTTTAGAGATTGTGCCATTAAACCTGTTGTTATTTTTGCTTTCATAAAACTTAGTAAAAATCTTCATTTTACAAAATCTCAAATACTGTGAATCAAGATTAAACATTACTTAACAATTAAAATCGTATCACGCAATCAAAACCATAATCAATTAGTAAATTTTAAATATTTTTTTGTATTCAGTTATTATTCCTCCTTAATATTTCAAGCAAATATACAAAATTATTCAATTAATGCAATTTTTTTTTGAAATGTGTAATTTTTTAAAATATTAATTAGCTATGCTATCAATTACATCTATTGAACAAATTTTGAACAGAAATCAGGAAAAAATCATTTCTAATCCATCAAGCAATTAAGAGTTTTATTTTAAAGAAGATAATATAATTATTTTTAAATCTGTTATTCTGGCTTATGAATTTGTGCAAAAACTAAGATTTTAAATAATTATTGTCAAATAAGGTTGTTTGACCTATTGGAAATATAATGATTTAGTAGAATAGACATTCTTGTCTGTTTGAGATTATACTAGTTTTTGCACAAACTCTTTATGCCGGAAATCATCTTGGGAAAGCAAGTGAACTTGCTCACGAAACATTTGGGCAAGCCCAAATGCATCCGTGAAATAACTAATATCATATAGCGATAGAACAATAATTAGATGGATTCTGAGACCCATCAGAATGACATCTCTAAGTTTAACTGTCATTCTGATACGAAGTGAGGAATCTCAAACTCTGTGGTAGCAAGTAGTTGTGAGATTCCTCACTTCGTTACCAATGATATCTTTTCTAGTCATACTATAAACAAGTTGATTGCATGATTTATCTCTTGTCATGCTATCAGCTTGCTGATAGTATGACTGAAAAGCACTTTATCAGAATGACACATTTTGTCATCTCCATTTAAATAAAAGTCTTCATTTATCTGGGGGTTGCCAATGACATCTTTTCTTGTCATTCTGACGAATGTCAGAATCCATCTTGGTTTTCTTTAAAAAGAATAGACAAAGAAATATTTTAGTTATTCGTCATTGGTCATTAGTTATTAGTAAAAATACTAATGACTAATA
>DAIOVK010000545.1:0-2521 GCA_036759045.1 Kapaibacterium sp. (SeqCode)
TTTCAAAAAAGAAGGATTTATTGATGCTGCTATAATTAAAGATAGCTTGCGTTTTGATGAAACAAAGGAAGAAGTCAATATTGATATTGAAGTTTCTGAAGGTAATCAATATTTTGTCCGTAATATTGTTTTTAAAGGAAATACTATTTATCCTACTGAATTACTTATGAGACGCCTTGATTTTTCTCCCGGAAGTGTTTACAACGTAGAACAGTTTGAAATGAATCTCAAACACAACCAGGACCAAACTGATGCTGCTTCTCTTTATGCCGATAATGGTTATCTTTTTGCTAATTTAGAAACGGAAGAAATCCGCGTTGCTCCTGATTCTGTTGATATTATTGTTAAAGTTACTGAAGGAACAAGGGTTGCTATTCGGAAAGTTATAATAGAAGGAAATACAAAGACTAAAGACAAAGTGATTAGACGAGAGCTTTATACTCATCCCGGTGATTTTTTCAATCGTTCTGCTATTATCCAAAGTGTAAAAGGATTAGGTGTATTGAATTATTTTAACCAGGAGACAATCCGTCCAGATGTAAGAATGGTTGACAACACAAAAGTTGATGTCGTTTATAAAGTTGAAGAGCGTTCTACTGATACTTTCAATGCTTCAGTTGGTTTTGCCGGCTCTTATGGGCTTACAGGTGCAGTAGGTTTTACTTTCAACAATTTTTCCCTGGAAGAACCTCTTAAAGGTGGTGGCGGGCAAGTCCTTAACTTCAGTTGGGAGTTCGGTCAGGCAAATCGAATCCAAAATATAAATCTAGGCTTTTCTGAACCATGGCTTTTCGATGAACCTACAACAGTCGGATTCAATATCTTCGATTCACAAATCAATTATTATATTAATTTGCGAAGGACTGGTATTTCGCTCAATTTGGGTAGAAGGTTCAAATGGCCGGATAACTACTTTCGTGGCGATTGGAGTTTGGTTTTGCAAAGAAATAATGTTGGTAAAGAGTATTCCGGTTCTTATTACCGTCCCGGACTTAGCACAGAAATTACAATGAGCCAGACATTTTCTCGAAGTAGTGTAGATAATTTGTTCTTCCCAACTTCCGGCTCCAAATTCTCACTTTCAACTCAATTCGCTATGGGTGCAATTGGGCTTGGAAATACTGACTACTTTAAAAATCAATTTAAATTTGAAATTTCACATCCTTTGTATTATATTAATGAATACCCAAGATTAGTCCTTTTCCTTGGTTCTCAGCTTGGTTATGTAACCGGGTTCAAATCTGACACAACAATTTCCCCTATAGAACTTTACTATATGGGAGGAAACGGTCTTAGCGGTATTGGAATTACTCCGCTTCGCGGATATGAAGACCAGGCAGTTGGTCCTAAAAAAGGTGGAACTGTTATGTCTAAATTTACAGCTGAACTTCGATTTGCTGTTTCGCTTGACCCAATGCCGGTATATTTGTATGCTTTTGCTGAAGCTGGAAACGTCTGGACAGATTTAAAAAATACTGACCCATTCAATTTGAAACGTTCTGCCGGCTTAGGAATGCAAATTATGCTAAATCCTATTGGACTAATTGGTTTTAGCTATGGATATGGATTTGATAAAAGCGACCTTACAGGACAACGCTCAGGATGGCAATTTTTATTTCATTTAGGTCAATAATTTTATTTTTATATATAGGAGTTTTTAATGAAAAAAAATATTTTTTTAGCTATAATTACAATTGTTCTATTTTCTTCATCTCTCTTTGCGCAGCAAAAATCAAATATCACTATCGGTATTGTTGATGTAGAAATGATTGTCAAAGAGATTCCTGAAGCTGTGCAAGCAGACCAGTTTTTAAGAGATTATCAAAAAAATTCTAACGATACTCTCACAAAAATGCAGGAAGATTTATATAAAAAATATGAACAGTATCAAAAGCAAAAAAGTATGATGACTGCAGAACAGCAGCAAAAAGAAGAAGAAGCTATGAAGACAATGGAAAGTAATATGATGGCTTACAGAGAACAAGTCTATAATAACATTCAAACTAAAAGAGAAGAATTTTTAGAACCAATCAGAAAAAAAGTAAAAGAAGCTATTGAATCGGTTGCAAAAGAAGAAAAAATCTCTTTAGTTCTAAATAAACTTAATGAAGCAGTTCTTTTTTCTGAAGACCAGCTTGATATTACTTTTAAAGTCTTAGACAGAATCAAGAGAGGCAAAAAATAAGTTTCTTAAATGAGGAAATAATGAAACTTTAGTCAATATCAACAGCAGTAAGAAAATTTATAATTCTCCGCATTTATGCGGAGAATTTTTTTTAAAATGAATCCAATCTAATAACTAATACCAAACAGCTAATTAATAGTGCAAAATAATAATGACATTCTGAGGCGAATAATCTCAAACTCTGTGGTATCAATTACTTGTGAGATTCCTCACTACGTTGCCAATGACATCTTCTCTTGTCATTCTGGCGTATGCCAGAATCCATCTTGTTTTTCCTTAAGCTCTAACTCTCCCAAATTTACGTAATACTTTATTTATTTTTTTAATAAATATAGA
>DAIOVK010000546.1:0-2514 GCA_036759045.1 Kapaibacterium sp. (SeqCode)
TCACTCAACTTGCTAAGGAAAATTCTGAAGACCCACAAAGTGCAAAAAATGGAGGTGATTTCGGAGAATGGTATTCACGTTCCACTGGCTTTACTGAATCGGGAAGAATTCTTGTCCCCGAATTTGTTGATGCTTTGTACGATTTACACGATGGCACTTGTTCAGGCAAAGTTTATACCGATTACGGTATTCATATTATTATCCGCGATTCTACAAAATTTCCTGACGAAACTAAAGAAAAAGAAGACATTAAAAAACTTTACAAGAGAATATATTTAGAATTAGACAAAAAGGTTTTGCTAGATTCATTAAAAGATGCTTATGGCTTGAAAATAAACGAAAACGTTCTTTCTGAATTAATTTCAAATCTTGATACTACCAAGACTAATCTTGACACTGCATGGGTAGGAAAGATTCCTCTTGATATGTTCGAAAAGACTCTCTTTACCTTCCTAAATCAAAATACTTCTATTAAAAAATTTATAGAAACTACTAAAGCAAAAAATGAATTAAGAGGGCTTTCCTTAAACGAGCAAGGATTCAAACGCGGAATAAATAAAATTGTAGAAGAGCCATTATTTAAAAAAATTGCTTCAGAATTGGAAAAGGATTATCCAGACTTTGCTGCTTTAATGCAAGAATTCAGAGATGGCATTCTTCTTTTTAAAGTAGAAGCAATCGAAGTATGGGATAAATTAAAATTCGATACAACTTTAGCAAAAACGTATTATGATTCGACTAAGAACAAGTATAAAACAACCCCAGCTTACGACCTGACTGAAATTTATATGCTAACAGATTCTGCAGCTCAGGAAGTTTATAAATTAGCAAAAAATACTAATGATTTTGAACTTTTGGCTGAGCAACACACCCAAAGGGCCGGTTACAGAGAAAAGAAAGGTAAATGGGGACTTTGCTATACAAAAGATAGCAAAATAGCTCAAATGGTTGATACTTTAAAACCAGCTGTAGGACAAGTATTACCGCCAAGACCTTTTGAACGTGGCTTCGCCATAATTAAAGTAAATAAATTTGAAGGACCACGCCAGAAAACGTTAGACGAGGCAATTCCAGATTTCGCTCCTGAAGTACAGGACATTTTACAAAAGCAACTCACTGAAAAATGGCTTCATCAATTAAAATCCAAATTCAAAGTTAATATTGATACCAAAAAAATCAGTTCAGTTATTAATCAAATAAAAAGTTCAAATAAATAATGAAAAACTTGGCAGTTACATTCCGAACATTTTTTATAATTACTTTTCTGGCAATTTCATTTGCTAATAGTAAATTAAATTGCCAGCAGGTATTAGACAAAATAGTTGCTGTTGTCGGTAATGAAATTATAATGCACTCCGATGTAATCGGACAAATTGCGTTCCTTGTTCAACAGGACCCCAAAATTAATCCAGAAGACAAGGAAGTATTCAACAACGTTTTAAACGATATGATTAATCAAAAGTTAATCGTAGCAAAAGCTTTTGAAGATTCTATAGAAGTATCAGATGAAGAAGTAAAACAGCGTTGGGATTATCATATCAGCAGCCTTGTGAAGCACTACGGCTCTACAAAGCGAATCGAAGATGTTTATGGAATGTCTATTTCAAGATTGCAGGCAGAGTACTTCGACGATTTGAAAAAGCAAATAATGGTAGAAAAAATCCGCGAAAAAGAATTTGGAAGCATTAAAGCTTCACCTAAAGATGTTGAAGACTATTACAATGAATTTTTATCTGAAATGCCCGAAGTACCTGAAAAAATTGAACTATTTCATATTGTAAAAAACGTTAACATTGGTTCAGATATTAAAAAATCTACCTATGAACTTGGAATTAGAATTAAGGACTCAATACAAAATGGTGGCGATTTTGCAGACTTCGCCAAAAGATACAGCAAAGACCCCGGGACCGCTGCTTATGGTGGGGACCTCGGTTGGATAGAAAAAGGTAAGTTCATAAAAGAATTTGAGCAAGCTGCTTTTACTTTGCAACTTGGGAAAATTTCCGACCCAGTGGAAACTCCTTTCGGTTTCCACATCATAAGAACTATTGATAAAAATAAAGATTCACTCCATTCTCAACACATTTTATTAAAATTTGGACCTTCTGAAGCTGATATTGATTCTGTCAAAAGTTTTTTAAATGCAATAAAAAAAGAATTTGAAAGAAAAGGTGATTTTGAATCGCTTGCAAAACAGTTTTCAGATGAAACTGAAACAAAGGGTTTCGGCGGACTTATCGGTAAACTGCCTTTAAATTACATTCCTAAAAACTTCTTAGATGCCTTAAACGCAGTACAAGACGGTGCTATTACTGAACCTATTCCTTATAACTCTGAACCCAAGCTATCTTATCATATTATTTATAAGAAAAGAACAATTCCAGCCCATAAAGCAGATTTAAAAGAAGATTATCAGGACCTTGAGCAATACGCAACTCTTAATAAGCAGGAAAAACTTTTTAAAAAATGGATTGAAAAATTACGTGAAGATATTTACTGGGAAATAAAGAATTA